>JAFGTR010000078.1 GCA_016934055.1 Bacteroidales bacterium
AGCAGAACAGGTTGTGAAATAAGATGCAAATTGAAATCCTGGTAAATAATATCGGGTTTATAAAAATCAATTATTTCTTTATGCTTGTTTAACCATAATGCCTCGTTTTTTTCTTTTCCCTGCTGCCCGTAAAGCATTTGAAGCATTGTGTCGTTTGTTTCAGGCACACCTTCATAATAACCGGTAATGTTATAGGCATGATGCATGGAAAGGATAACCTTCATATCGTGTTTTCGAATGGCATCCGAAAGCAAACCGACCAGGTCTAATCCGGGTCCTTTATCCCTGGCGTTCCACTGATTTACTTTGCTTGCCCACATGGAAAAGCCATCGTGGTGTTCGGCCACCGGACCTGCGAATTTTGCTCCTGCCTCGGCAAATAACCGGGCCCATTCTTCAGGATCGAACTTGCCGCCTTCAGGTTTAAGTTTAGGGGCAAACTGTACAAAATTTCCTTGTTTATCCCAGGCGCCGTTAATGAAATTGTGGTAAGGCCACTCGGCAGGTTCCCCGTAATGTTCAATGTGGTGCGTATTCTCGGCTGATCCTTTGATGTACATATTGCGTGGATACCACTCGTTGGCAAAGGCAGGGACAGAATATACACCCCAGTGGAAATAGATACCAAACTTGGCATCTTTGAACCATTCCGGTACCTTATATTGTTGAAGCGATTGCCAGGCAGGTTCGTATTTACAAGAGTCTACGGGTTCGTTACCTGGCAGGACAGTCACCTGGTAGCCTGACTGAGCCGGCACATCAATTGTAAACAGCATACATAAAATCATCAGTGCATATATTTTCATACTATTCAGGTTTTAATGGTATTCTATTTTGACATCCATTCCTGTGTAGGGAACTTGTTTTTTTGTAAAACTTGCCGGGATTCCAACACCTTCCTTTTCACTTACCAAAACCACATTAAACGTTCGTTTTATAAGATAACCCGGATAAGACCCTTGTCTTTTGCCGATGGTTAAGGATTGGTTATTTTCATCCCATGTGAATGAAATAATCGTATATTCCCCTTTTTCGTAGTTGTAATTGTCGCTTTCGTCCTCGTATAATTCGAACTGTGCATCAGCTCCGCGATAGATGCGAATTTCCAGCGTGTCAGCAGATTTCTCACCCGAATATTGAATGTGCTTACCCATGGGAAGAATTGAGCCGGCTTTTACAAACAATGGTATCTTATCAAGTGGAGCTTCCGTCTTTATTGTTTGCCCGCCATGGTAACGCTTTCCTGTCCAGAAGGAATACCAGTCGGATGATTGAGGAAGATATACTTTCCGGTTATTTACTCCGGGTTCGGTTACCGGGGCAACAAGGATGGATTTTCCAAACATATACTCGTATTTACAATTTATTGCTTCAGGCTCTTTCCTGAAATCCATTACCAAAGGCCGCATCATGGTTGATCCTTTTTTTGTTACCTCCCAGGTTGTGGAATATATATACGGGAGTAAACGGTAACGCAGGTTCAGCATTTTACGCATGTTATCTTCAACAGTAGGCCCGTATTTCCAGGGTTCGGTTTCACTTTGATAACCATGGATACGAAATATCGGGTTGAAGGCTCCCCATTGAAACCACCGGATGAGCAACTCGTGATATTTTTCATCTGTATATTGTGTATTCCCCGGGCGAAAAAAGCCTCCGATATCAGTTGTCCAATAGGGCAAGCCTGTAATGGTATAGTTTAGTCCGGCCACAATCTGGCGCCTGTAGGTATCCCAATTGCCACCTATATCGCCCGACCAGTTGATAATTCCATACTTTTGCTGCCCCGTAAAAGCCGAGCGTGTGAGAATGCAGACCCGTTTTTCGGAAGTGGCTATGCGTTGCCCTTCATAAACGGCCTGACAAACCATTAAAGGATAAACCAAACGGTAAAAATCGCCTGATCCGATGGTGGTTATCCTGCCCCGTAAATCATCATTTTCGGGTTCTGTGGCATCCATCCACCAGGAATCGATACCATGAACAAACAGATTTTTATTCAATGTATTCCAGTATTCTTTTCTTGTTTCAGGATTGAAATAATCCAGCCATTTGCTATCGGGTATATAGCGGTTTTTTGTCGTGTACTCTTTTCCAATTTCTGAATTTTTGTCAGGATTCGACCAGATTGAAATGGCAAAACGGGCATTTAAGTCGTGTATTTCTTTAATGAAACCTGACGGATCCGGATAGTTTTTTTCATCGAACCGGGGAACGCCCCATCCGTTGTTTCCCCAGTATTGCCAGTCCTGCACGATAACATCCATGGGAAGTTTCCGCCTGCGGAATTCTTTAACCGTTTCAACCAGGTGCGATCCCGACGTATATCGTTCCCTGCATTGCCAAAACCCATAGGCCCACCGGGGAAATAAAGGCGCATGGCCCGACAGCTTGCGGTATGCAGCTATTACACTGTCGGCCGAAGGACCGTAAAACACCACATAGTCTATCATTTTTGCATGGGGCGAACGAAACACAGTGTAATTATCTTTCAGTTTCCAGGATAATCTGGGCTGGTTGTCTGATTTACAAATCAGCTGCACCTGATGTTCTCCTGCAGACAGTTTCACTATTGCCCCGGCGGCGGGAGGAAGCCAGAAATTAGCCTGGTCGATGCATGGATTCCCGTCAATGGCCACGAACTGACGGTTGCCCATATCGCCCAGATTGAGAAACACGGAATATTCCCCATCCTGCGGCACGGTAAATTTTCCTGTGTATAATGATTGGTTTTGCAATACTTTCTGCGTGCCGCTGATGGTTGTTACTTCAGCCATACGGTCATTCCCCGCGGTTTGATCTTGCTTTTCAAGTATTATGAAATGATCAGCAGGATTATAATCGGTAAGCCCATACTGGTGCCATAATAATCCATACCCTTTGCTGGAATATATAAACGGTATTGAAATCTGGGAATTTACCTGGATCAGGCGTCGTGTAATGCCCCTTAAGTTATAATGCCCGTCCTGAAACTGTCCCAGTCCGAAAAGAAACTCATCATCCGATGATTCGAAACTTTGTTCGGCCACAAAACATGGTTCTTTCTTTACAGAATCGGGAGTTAATTTCCGGGAGCCTGCTTTTTCGGAAAGAAATATATTCCCTGAAGGATCGGAAAAAAATAATTTACCAGTAAGCTTGTCCAGTGTTACAACTATGGTTTTGGTTCTTAATTCAATCACAGAAGCAGCATCGGTTACCTGAAACAGCTGGGTCATCGGCTCGCAGGTAAAAACGAGTTCAGGAGCCTCAGTTATGGCCTCTTTGAAAAATTTAATCCTTACCGCATTACCGGTCATAGGGTAAATACCCAGGGTTCCTTCAGATAACCTTACCTTTATTCCATCGGGTTCCTGTTTAAATTCCTTAAAGGCCTGTGCCCGGCAAAGAACAGGAAATAACCCGATAATGAACAAATATTTGATTCTCATTTTATTAGATAAATTACTTTTTTGCACTTCATTACGACATTCACTGATTCTCCCGGAAATATTCTTGCATGATATACCACGCTTTCTTTTTCTCTCCGTTCTCGGATATCAATCCTTTTCGGTTATAGCCGTTCTGATACACCTGGTTCATTCGCCCCAACGACCTGTAATCGAACAACAACCACGGGCATACTCCACACAAGTTGGGAATTGTGCGAAACATTTCTACCTGATTCATATAGATTTGCTCCTGGTACCCTTCTGTCCAGTATGCAGCTTCATCGCTTGGTCCATCGTTATTGCCAGCCAAAGCTTCACCGCCAAATTCTGATATAAATACAGGCTTTTCAGGGCAAGCGAATTTCCACTTTATATCCGACGGTTTACCTTGCCACGGCAAATACCAGCCAAAGTATTCGTTGATTGCAACAAGGTCGGAATGCTGGTAAAGGGGGTCCCAGACATTTACTGTATGGTTTTCGTAACCCTGTGTGTTAATCACGTGGGAAATCAACCGTGTGGAATCCGATGCACGGCATTTTTGAGTCAGCTCAAACAAGGCCTCGTTGCGGTTCGGCGTACCGGGATAGGTTTCGTTAGAAAGCGCCCATACAATTACCCCGCAACGGTTTTTGTCCCTGCGAACCATTTCGTTAAGCATCACTTCCATTTTTTGAGGAACGAGGCTATCGGAAAATTGAATGTGTTGATACACGGGCAGCTCGTCCCAAACCATGAGCCCCATCCTCTCGGCTTCCTTTACCATGTTTTCACTGTGCGGATAATGTGCTAACCTGACAAGATTGCACCCCAGTTCTTTTGCCGCATTCAGTAATACCCTTGCATCTTCGGTTGAATAAGCCCTGGCCTTCCGGTAGGGGTTTTCTTCGTGGATGTTTACGCCCTTCAGGAATACAGGCTTCCGGTTTAACAGTATCTGGTTGCCCTGTACCTCGATACTCCGGAACCCGATAGTATCGACCAGAAAATCGGTTTTAATTTTAACAATTACCCTATAAAGCCTGGGGTTTTCGGGCGACCAAAGCTCAAAATCCGACTTAAATTCAACACGGGCAAAGCCTTCTTCGTTTGTTGTTGTTTTATAGCGTAATGTAAGTTCAGGTATTTCAATTTCGACGTCTTGTTTTGCATGGGTTCCATTAAGCTTAACCCACCCCAGTATAGTGTTCAGGCTCTCCTTCTTTAACTGTATGGCATAATCCTCGATAAAGGTGTCGTTTGTTTCAATCAAATCTACATCGCGGGTGATGCCCCCATAGTTGAACCAGTCGTACCCGGTGCCGGGCAGCCCGTTTACCAGCCGGTTGTTGTTGACCTTCACAATTACAGCGTTTTCCTCATCCTTTACCTTGCCGGTAATTTCAAACTGGAAAGGAGTAAAACCGCCTTCGTGGCTGCCAATTTTCTCACCGTTCAGATACACGTCGGCCAGATAATTAACCGCCCCGAAATGGAGAAAAATCCTTTTCCCTTCGCTTACTTTATAATTGAATACCTTTTTGTACCAGACAGTCCCTTCGAAATAAGCCAGCTCGCACATCTGGGAATTAAAGTCTCCCGGCACCTGCAATTCCGGGCCGCCATCGAACGAGTACTCCGTAAAATCGGTTTTGCTTTGCGGTTGCTTTTCCTGCCACACCTGTTTCCAGTCGCCAATGCCGGTAGGGTCAATGATTACTGCCCACTTCCCGTTTAAACTGGTTGTGTTTCTGGCCTGAACATTCATTGTTGCCGTTTGGGCATTTAAATGATTCCCTAAAAGGTAAACGAACAGAGCAACCAATATCCTCATTTCTGAAAGGTAATTCGTATGTTTTCCATTCATTCTTTTTTTTGTCATTTTTATAAACTTATGCAACTCAATTTTCACGAAAAAACAGTTTTATTATCGTTCTGCTCCAGAAAATAAATGATAATATTAATCCATTATTCTGTAATTACATCCACTTCGGCATATCCGGCAACATCATCACCCCAGGTGTTTTTTAATGCTATTAGCTTAACATAACGTGCCATTGCCGGTGAAAAATTCCTGATTTGCCACACGGGATTATTTTTGATATTGGAAAATTCGCCCTCATCAGCCAGTTTCCATTTTATTTTATCCGCTGAAATATAAAACTGGTAATTTGATATGATACCTGAACTCCATTTATTTTGATCAGGCAGATATTTGAAACCACTTACAATATAATGATTTCCTAAATCGATGACTAAATCAATGGGCATTTTTTTATCACTGCGATGGTGCCATACGGTAGATATATTTCCGTCAAAGATTGTGCTGGTCTTTTCTTCATTATTTCCGACTATTTTCCAATCCTTTTTAGAAATATCAAATTTTTCAGTACCAATAGGGCTGCTTTTACCCACAGCAGGATCATGTGCAATTGCCTTTATTTCTACTTTCCCGTCAGCATAAAAAGGCACACTGTACACAGTTGATTTTGTGGTGGGTTCGCTGCCATCTGTGGTATAATAAAAAATGGGGCCTATATCATTTGTAGTTATTGTAACTATTCCTGATTGATTCCTGGTTATAGAAGGAGTGTTCAGGAATAACGGGGCATTATAAATTCCTATATTGGAAATGACCGGGCAACTTTTTGAATCGGTTATTGTGAAGCGAACTTTCGTTGCTTTTACGCTCGGAAAACGGATGATGCGTTTATATCCAATTGTGGTGGCATTTGCCACTTCTTTCCAGTTTCCGTTAACCAGCGCTTCAACCGTAAAGGCTTTCACCCGTTGTCCCAAACGGATATATTCCTGTGCCATACAGCGGTTGAAAAGGGTTGGACTGCCTAAGTCTATTATTAATGAAGCATTTGTTATACTATCGTTTGTAGTCCAATAAGTGTCAATATTGCCATCTATTGCTTTAGCAGCGCCAGATCTTTTTGCATTCCCTCGAACATTCGAGGCTTCTGCCTTCGCTTTCCCGACAAGGTTTACAGCAAACAATTCTTTTACAGCTTTGCCAAATTCAAGCGCCATTTTTTCGTCTGTTGGATGGATAAGACCATTGGGCATGATCGGAAAGTTGAGCAACAGCGATCCATTGCGTCCGATAGAGTTATAATAAAGATCCATCAGTTGGGGAACAGTTTTTACTTTGGTGTCTTCACCCGGGTGGTAAAACCATTCGGGCCTGATGGAAGTATTTACTTCTGCAGGCACCCATGCATTCCCGGTTTCAAGCCCGTAATGCAACATATTCCAATGTACTTCTCCGGTATCGTTCAATAAACTCCAGTTTGTCTCTCCTACGAAACCTTCCTCTGTTCCTACCCAGCGCAGATCGCCCCTATCACCGCCGTCATTCCATATTACAATGTTGGGCTGCAACTTACGGATCAGCGCATAAGTATTTTTCCAGTCATAATAGGTAGTACGGTCAATTTTACGGGTTTCATTGGCGCCACCGTAATATCCGTCACCGCCGTTTGCCCCGTCGAACCACACTTCAAAAATTTCTCCATAGTTGGTAAGTAATTCAGTAAGTTGATTTCGAAAGTATGTTATATATTCGGGCTTTCCATAATCGGGATGATTTCTGTCCCAGGGAGATAAATAAATTCCTAATTTTAATCCGTATTCCTTGCAGGCGTCGGCCATTTCGCGGACCATATCGCCCTTGCCATCTTTCCACGGGGCATTTTTTACTGAATATTCAGTGTATTTCGAAGGCCAAAGACAAAAACCGCAATGGTGCTTGGCTGTAATAATAATGCCTTTCATCCCAGCATCCTTGCATATACGCGCCCACTGGCGGCAATCGGCTTTATCAGGATTAAACAATTTTATGTCTTCATTTCCATAGCCCCACGACTGGTCGGTATAGGTATTTAATGAGAAATGAACAAAAGCGTAATATTCCATTTCCTGCCATTTCATTTGGTTTTCAGTGGGAACCGGGCCACAAGGGGCAGGCGCCGTTGTCTGCGCATAGGATGCACGAATTAAAAGTGATGAAAACATAATTCCCCATAAAAGTCTATTTTTCATATTGAAATTATTAATCTTATAAGAACTTATGAAAACTATATTGCCTAAAATTGCTTATTTCTTCAATCACTCACCTGAATGATTATTGCATCAACAGAAACTTTGCCCGGACCACGATTGATAATGTTAATGATGTGTTTTCCCGGAACCAAACCGTCCACTTCACAAACAACCTGTTGTGGCCGACGTGTGCCGTCAATTGATAAATCCGCCGTTGAATGGGTTAGCCCGTCTATCTGAATTTCAATCTTTCCGGCTCCTGCTTCTTTGGGTGCAATAACTGCGATATTGTTTCCCATAAACGAACAACTCCATACATCGCCCGGCGTTTCGCTAAGGGTTAAATCGTTGTTGAAGTCGCCGGTTCCAATATTACAGAGACGAAGCCAACCGGGAGCTATAGCGCCAGGGTCATCATCGTTTATCCAACCCTTATCGTGGGTAATTCGCAATACACGACATTTTCGTGCCAAAGAATGGTCGGAGATCCCGGGAAGAGGCTGCACTGATTCACCAGGTAAAACAGATAAGCCCTTTTCATCCTGAATAAACCTGATCGTATCGTTTGTGCCAAGAAGCTCTACTTTGGTCACTTTGCCCAATGTGCAACCACCTGAATGAAGAGCATTGAGCAATATCGCACTGTCATTCCAGTTTAATGCAGTAGCATAAACATTGCCATTATTGCGGGTATAGCTTACTGTATTGTCACCACAGACTTCAAAAGGGCGTGACCCATAAACAGCTTCACCATTAATTTTCAACCATGCGCCAACATCATTACAAATACGGACTGCTTCAGGGTCAAGATCGCCACGTCCATGCTGCGTGATACTTAATAACATGGCCCCATTGCGCGAAACGTTCTCCATGAGCAATTTAATTATTTTTGCGGCATCCATGTATGTCTGTCCTGTTTTGTAATGCCAGTCAGCAATGCTGGTTTCGGTCTGGAATGGATATGCTTTTATTTCCGATTCGATAATCGCCTCGTTGCTTTTTACCAGAGCGCGTTCAACAATGGGAATGAGTTCGGGGTTCTTTTTGAAGCTGTTGTAATGTCCGCCCACACATTTGAGGTTGATTACAACATCCATCTTACCCTGATGCCAGTTTAGAGATTTGTTATAATAGTTGGCAACCAAAGACGGAGCGAGCAATCCCAGGCCCATGTGAACACCCAAATCCATTAAGGAATCGCCCGCAGCTTCGTCGAAATAAATCACATCGGGATGGTACTTTGAAATGGCATCATCAACCCGCCACATAAATTGGTTTGCATAGGGTGACTGTAAAGGATTCTTTATGTCATGGACAGGGCCATAGAGGTCTACAGGGTCCATTCCTTCCCACCATTTCCCTTTGCCGTCAAGAATTGTTTGAAGAGCATCGTATGGTACGCCCTGCTTAGACCCGTTCTTGTCGCTGGTGTATCGAACCGTCATAAACTGGCCCCAGGTTCGGGGTGGGCTGTTATGAAAACCGATACCAAAACGCAAACCATGTTGCCGGGCAATTTTTTCCCAGGTTCCGACAATATCCACCTTTGGGCCGACTTCGACAGAATTCCAGGGTTGGTAAGCCGAATTCCAGCAATCGAAGTTGTCGTGATGAACCCCCATAGCCATGAAATAGCGGGTTCCCATTTCTACGTACAAATCCATCAATGTTTCAGGATCCCAACGGTCGATAACCCAATTTTTACAAATATCTTTATAACCATATTCCGAAGGGTGGCCAAAATTATTCAGGTGATGGTTATATTGCCAGTGCCCTTCCATATACATACCCCGCGCATACCAGTCGCCCTTTTCAGACATCGATTGCGGGTCCCAGTGCGCCCAGGCCCCGAATTTGGCTTCGCGCCACCAGGCCGGTACTGTGTAAATACGGCTGATTTCTTCCCAACCGGATTCATATGGGCCATCGGCAACCTTTAATTGAGGAAGGTTCCAGATATCAGGGGGCAAACCTAAATCCCCATTTCCAATAATTATATGATCAACATTCAGGGCAACATCTGATACATCAAAACGAATATCCAATTTTGCCCCTTTGGGTATAGCAATGTTAATTATTGCATGAAGAAAAGAACCTGTTACCGCCCCTGATGAATGAACGTTTACTTTAACTATTTTCTGATTGTTTACTAAAACACTTATTGTACCATTATTCACCGATGCATAGCGGATGGCTAATTGGCTCGCTTCCGGGAGGTTTTCGAAATTTATTCCCTGACCTGGTTCAGCCAGATTTACCAGTTGCCCACCTGCAGCGCTTATATCCGAAACTTTGGAGGCTCCGCCTACTAATTTGGCCTTTTCTGCCTCCAAAATTTGTTTTTCCGGCATTGTGGCAGAAATTAACGTATGGAATAAAAGAAACAAGCCTGCAAGAAATATCCGGTTTTTAAAAAAAAAACAAAATTTAAACCATAACTGCCTTGATTTTTGTGAATTAAGATATTCCATAGCATTTTTCTCCCTTATTTGTTTTGCAGCCTGTATGCGCCTTCCCGCCGGGTAGAATCGGCCAACCATTGGCTATTTACTATTGAACTTCCACCAATCGAAATTGAATAAATCTTTCTCTCCCCTGAAAACAAAGAATAAATCATGAATGCCTTTAATGTCGTTCACCGGGACGCTAATACTTTTCCAAATATCGCCTTCACCAGAAGTATTTATGTCAATAGTCCCAATGATCGGGCCGTCAATTTTATCGGCATGGATTTCAATCATTCCGCCATATAAGGAAGCAACACTAACTTCAACCGATATTGCCCCATATGAAAAATCAACACCTTGCAGCTTAATGTAATCACCGTTGTGAATAGCGGTTACAAATAGCCTGTCGGCAATTTTTTTCCCCTTGTCCCATGGAATGTTGCGTTCCCATTCAGTGGCAAATTCAGTCTTAAGTCCTTCGCTGTAGGCCATGGTCTCGGCTTCGTTTTTTACGTATGGGTTTAACGTACCGATTTGCTGCACTCCTTTTGCTGACCACCAGGGAAGTTTCTGTATAGAGCCATCGTTGTTGTAGGTCATTTTTTCAACACAAATCGAACGTCTTTCATTGTGTTTCGACATGGTTTGTTTCAGTATGGCATAATTAAACCCAAACACATAAGAATTCCCTTTGTAGTCGATAATCCCCGGATGGTTTCCTGAAGACCTCCCGTCAGGGTCCATGATGGTCCCCTTGCATTTCCAGGGGCCTGTCGGGCTATCGCTCATAGCATAGCCGATTCCCTCGGGGCAACAGCGTGATGCCCAGGCCAGATAGTAATGGTTGTTCTTCTTCCAGATCCAGGGGCCCTCGGTAAATGAAGCTTCCGGCGGCGTCCCTGTAAAGTCGATAGATGCAACATGAATTTCACCAGAAATTGAAATCATATCTTCATTCAATTTTGCATAATAACATGGCCCATTTCCTCCCCAATACATATAGGCTTGCCCCTGCCCGTCAGGCAGGCGGGCGTCATCGTCAATAAATACGGTTGGATCGTAGTCGCCGGGATTAGACCGATAGATTAATGGTTTACCGATTGCATCAGCAAATGGCCCATAAGGACTATTTGATACTGCTACACCAATGGCCATTTTGCCCTGGTGAATGGTAGGACAATATAAATAAAACTTACCGTTACGGGCAACACACTGTGGTGCCCAGGCACTGTGTCCATCGGCCCAGGTGAATGTCCTGTAAGGTTCTTTTACACCTGCAATAATTCCTCGCTCTGTCCAATTCACCATGTCGGTGGAAGTATACAGCATCCAATTCAGCATTTTAAATCCAAAGGCATCGTCCTCGTCGTGACTGGTATATAAGAATACAGTATCGTTATAAACCATTGGTGCAGGATCGGCGGTGTATTTGGTTTGTATAATAGGATTATCGGCAAAGCATAATGTCCCGATAAAAGATGTAACAATCACTAAAGCACTTTTTACAAGCATTCGGATTTGAAAATTTTTTATCAGGTTTTGCAAAGTCTTCATTTTGTCAAATTTTATAAGTCGGGTTAATTTATATGATTCCTCTGAGTCAAAACATTTTGGATTCTAATCTGCTTTAATAACCACCCCTGCATCTTTAAGTTTTTCAGAGGTCGCTTTTAGCCTGATTTCTCCGGATGATTTCTCAGATTGTACCAATACCAGACAATAACCGTTAAAAGCCATACGCTGGCTGGCCTTGTCGGGTTCGTGACTGGTTGGTTTTCCATTACCTGTGCCAATTATTTTGCCGGGACCTTCAATAGAGAAATTTACCAGGTTATTGGCAGTTGGTACAACCCGTCCTTTGTCGTCTTGTATGGCCACTCTTATAACAGCCACATCACAACCATCGGCTTTTATGGTATTAACATCGCTGCTTAAAGCAATTTGGGCCGGAGCAGTTGTGGTTTCAACAATATCTCTGGTTACCAGTTTCCTGTCTTTATATCCTTTTGCTTCCAGTATTCCGGGTTGATAAATAAGCGACCATACAAGCTTCCTGTAAGATTCGGCTTTTTTCTTCCCCTGTCTTTTCCCGTTAAGGAACAATTCTACCTCTTCACAATTGGTGTAGCAGTGTACTTTGATGGAATCACCTTCTTTCCCGGGCCAGCCTGTCCCGTCTTTGTCGGGATTCCAATGCGGGAAAATATGAACAACAGGTTCGTTTGTCCATGCAGCTTTATAAGCATAATAGCCATCTTTAGGAAAACCACAGATATCTATTATGCCGAAATGCGATGAAACACAAGGCCACCAAAAGGGTGTAGGCTCACCGCGATAATCGAACCCTGTCCAAACAAACAAACCACCGAGATACGGATACTTTACTATATCGGCCCAGTCCTCGCCCGGATATGGCCCCCAGTCCGGCTTAACGATAATGGAGTTAGATGTATAGCCTTTCTCCCAATTGGTTTCATATTCTCCTCGGGTTGATACAAAACTTGTTCCTTCGGTACAGAACATCACTCTGTCAGGGTATTTTTCACGGTCTTTCACGTATGCAAGTTGCTTGTCGCCATAATTATACCCTACAACATCCATCACATCAGCATACCCGCCCTCGTTACGTCCATGATTCATGGCAGCTGTTACGGGACGGGTGGAATCAATTTTGTGGGTGGTTTGGACCAGTGTTTCTAAAATTCTTGCTCCCATTACAGTACCCTGAATCCATTCTTCGTTTTCCATACACCACATAAATATGGAAGGATGGTTACGATCGCGGTACAGCATGGTGGTCAAATCTTTAATCCCTTCTTCACTGCTTGACAAATGACGGTTTTCATCAACAACCATAAAGCCCATACTGTCGCACATATCAAGCAATTCCGGAGTTGGCGGGTGATGGGAACATCGGTATCCGTTGCTTCCCATTTCTTTCAGCAGTTTAAGCTTATACCAGTTAATTTTATCAGGAAGGGCCACACCGATGCCGGCAAAATCCTGATGGTTACAGGTTCCTTTTACAGGATAAAGTTTACCATTCAGGAATACGCCATTTTTATTGATTTCCACCTTACGAATACCAAAAGTTGTCTCGTATGTGTCAATAATGCTCCCGTTTTCAAAAACTTCAGTGAGGACTTTATAAAGGTCGGGTGTCTCGGGCGACCAGATCATTGGCCTTTGAACTGACACGGTTTGTGTTATCTCAGCTTCGGCCATTGGGGGTATTGATTGGCTTGCTGTTCCGGAATCGAGCGCAATCCCTTTTTTGTCAATTATTTTCGAGAAAATTGTAATATTCTTACCTGTTTTATACTCATTTTTCAGTGTTGTTGAAATGCGTACAACAGCTTCTGTATCAGATACGGTTGGCGTTGTAACGTAAGTACCAAACCGGGCAACATGGAGCCTGTCGGTTTTGATCAGCCACACATGCCTGTATATGCCGGCGCCTTCATACCACCAGCCTTCGTATTCACTTGCATCTACTTTTACCAGGATGGCATTTTTACCTTCATTACCGTAACGTAAAATATCAGTCAAATCATAATTTGAAGGAGTATATCCGCTTTGGTGGCAACCCATCAGGTGTCCGTTTACCCATACAGTGCTGTTCCTGAAGATTCCATCAAACTCGATGGATACTTTTTGTCCTTTATACGATCCGGGTATTTCAAACTCTTTTCGGTAGAAGCCAATTCCTGTTGGCAAATACCCGCTTACGGCAGGCTGGTTACCCACTTCGTCATCGTGTATAAAGGTACCTTCTACCGCCCAATCGTGCGGAAGGTCAACCTCTTTCCAGTCACAAGGGAAGAAAACCCTGTAACTGTATGGGTCAGAATAATCGATAATGGTATCTTTGGTAATAACCTTAACATAGGCATCGGTAATTCCACCCTGGCCACCTGCCTTTACCTGGCGTTTAATACCAATGTCGCCTTTGTGGAACTGCCAGTTGAAATCGAAATTTTCTTTGGTTCTTACTTTCTGGATTTTTTGTTGTGTGTTCTGAGAATGCGTATCCAAAAGCAGAATAAACAAAAAATAAGTAATCCACAAAAGTATTTCTGTTCTTTTAAGTATATATTTCATAAGTAATCAGATTGATTTAAAGCCAATCCGAAATCTTTATCTTATTTTCACGAAATCCCAATGATTATTAGTATACTATCAAATTTAACAATGAAAATCCTTTCCGAATTATTTCAGTATAATGAGTTTTTTCGTCTTAATGTAATTCCCTGCTTTTAGGCTGTAATAATACAAGCCGCTTTGCAGATGAGATGCATTCAGCTCAACAGATTGCAATCCTGCATTTTGATTATTGTTTACAAGGGTTGTAACCTCTCTGCCCTGGTAATCATAGACTTTCAATGTCACAAATACTCTTTCGGGAAGTTCATAACTTATTTGAGTAAATGAATGAACAGGATTAGGATAGTTTTGATTTAGCTTAAATAAATTTGCCGCGGCTGCATGTATTTCAGTTAACATTGTATCATCAACAATGATATGATTGGTTCCGTTTTCTATCATAATCATTTGGACTGATCTGGAGGGTGAAGTGAATTTGATTTCTCCGCCAACAGAGTATCCATTTGCCTTAATATCAAATAATTGATCATACGGACCCCAATGGTATGATGAACTTGGACCATTTTCATTGATATAAACAACCTTTGAAAATTCGTCATCATTTCCTCCTGTAAATGAGTATATATGGTATTGTTCACCTACACCTATTGAGTCAGTGCTCACGGTGACTATTCTTTGTTGAGTACCTGTGTTAATAATAACAATTGCAGTTTCACCAGATGAATAAGTTGAAGCATAAGCGAGTATATCGGAATTAGATGAAACTGTGGAAATGGCATGGTCACCAATCATTCTTTGCAAGTATGTCAGATAATAAAAGTCAGCATGGGGATGATTTAAATAATTGGGATCCGAACCGGCATAAAACATACTTCCTTCTCCGGAAGCTAACAACCATCTTGCAGCTAATCCGAAATTGTTTTTAATCAATTCACATATAATAATAACTGCCTGCATACCATTTATATAAGATGTTCCTGTAACATCATTGCCAAATCCAATGTTATATTCTGTAAGCGCAACTGGTTTTGGATATGCCTTCTTTTTGACAATATCTTTCTTGATAAAATCCATGTTATTGTAAGGTTCTGTTGCTGCTATATCAAGAATAGACTTAACGTGGTCAGAATAGCCAAAATAATTATGAATAACATAAAAGTCTGCAGCATCACTTGCTTCTTTAAAAAATCCTTCGTTCCATGTCCTGTCAACAAAATTCCAGCTTGTTTCACCGTTAACGACAATCTGGCCGCCTATATAAATTGTAGTGCCAATTGCTGCGGCTGCAGCTTTCATGGAATCAACAAAAACTTTAAAATGCTTCCCATATAATTCTCCCGTAATAATCTGAGGTTGTCCGTCTTTATTCAGGGCTGTATCAATCATCCACCCATATTCCCACGGGCCGGCATTTTCATTGCCGATTTCCCAGAATTTTGTCCTTCCGGCATCATAACGCACCCAGTCAGCAGCAAGATGGGCAGCCTGAGCAACAGGATCCCCGCTCGTTCCGTAACGTGCATATCCGTAATTAATGGTTATTAATCCTTCATCAACATTCGTATTCTTACAAAGGGCATAATATTGATCGGTTGTAGTTTGCCAACCTCCTGATCCTGTTTGTCCCCAAAATTTGTTTTTCGTTGCAGTTTGGGTCGTACTGTTATAGGTTGTGCCGTCATAAATGGAATCCGGTATATCAGATGGTACTCCATTCCAAAAATATCCATTTGACCAGCTTCCGCCGGGGAAACGAATATGGGCAGGGGCAAGCCGCTCAATACCTTCTACCAACTCAGGATTATCATGAGCCCCTGCCCAGGCTGCAATTGCATTACCAAATACGTATCTGGAAACCTTACCGATGGTGTCACCTATCAAAGTGATTTTAACGGAAGCCTGTTCAGCGGGTTTTTCTGCATCCATTGCTTCAGGGATCACTGCTGTCCTTGGTTCATAATCATAAAGAAAACAATTGGGCTCACCCTGCCCATAAAGGTGAGCGTTTATCATACAAATTGTTACCGGCAATACGTAATAAATTTTCAAATTCATCGGATTCTGCTTTTGTATTTAGTTTTGTTCCTGCATGTTATTTTTTGTAATATCCGGAGTCTCTTTATTTTAATTCAATAAAATCCGGTTCATAAGGTGCAATCGTGAAATTGCCGGTGTAATCTTTGTCAAAAAGAATGCTTCTTGAATTCCCTTTCATTTGAATCTCATGGGGTTTACTGCTTATATTCAAAAATAAAAAGTGATTCTTATCTATTTGTCTTGCCATGATACCCTCGGGCACGTCGGGCCCCTTTTTGATGGAAAGTTCGCGGATAAGGTCATCCAATAATGGACTTAGTACTTCTCCTCTTGCAGGCAATCCAATATATATTGCCCTTCCTTTTCCGTATAAATTGGAAGTTATTACGGGGTAGTTTTTATCAAGGCTGGTTATATTTCCTATGACATCAGCACCTTTGG
>JAFGTR010000079.1 GCA_016934055.1 Bacteroidales bacterium
CTGGTCTGCTGGTCTTCTGGTCTGCTGGTCTTACAGTCCCTCAGTCCCTTAGTCCCTCCTTCCTGTATGGATACACGCCTTCTGCCCAGTTACCTTCAGATATCAGTTTTTCAAGATTGGGATGATGCAGAAAGTTTATCCCCATGATTTCATGCATTTCACGCTCAATCCAGTTAGCCCCCTCAAAAAGACATGTAAGCGACTCGATCTCAGTATTTTCCCTGTCAAGAACAACTCTGATATTCAATATCATACCGGACTGATCATGACTAAAATGATACAGTATTTCAATGCCTTCCCGTGTATCCAAAGCAGAGGCAATAATGAACCTCCACTGCATAACCCTGAACAGGTAGTCAGCAATTTCAACAATTTTATCCCCGTTAACCGTCATGGTTACCCTCAGGTCATTTTTTACCACAACATGTTGTATATCCTTGCCGAATTGTATTTTTATTTTTTCTATTCCGGTCATCTTTTTCATTTCTGTCTTTATCTTTTGCACCTTTTGCTTACTTTTTATTCAATAAATGCATGATCCCGGCAATAATAGCTTCCGGTTTTGGAGGACAGCCAGGCACGTATGCATCAACCGGAATGATCTTATCCACAGGTCCTGCAAAAGTGTTTCCCTGCGCAAAAATGCCACCTGTGCATCCACATGCGCCAATAGCCACAACCAGTATGGGTTTTGGCGCCTGATTGTATAATTCAAGCAGGCGTGGTTTATCCCGCTTATTTATGGATCCGTTTACCAGCAATACATCGGCATGCCTTATACTGCCGACAAGCACCATACCGAAACGTTCGAGATCATATCTTGGCGTCAGGCAATCCAGTATCTCAATATCACAATTGTTGCAGGATGCTCCCCCAAAATGGAACAACCAGAGAGATTTCTTAAAGCAATAATTCTTAAAACTCAAGGTACACTATATTTTATAATCCAAACAAAATCAAAACAATCGCTATAATAACCAGCAGATTCATCCAAATAAAGAAAAACCGCATGGCCTGGTCAATCTTTACACGTGGATTAGTGTTCCGGATAAGCGTGATCAACAACACCACACCCATTATTTTCAGTATGGTCCATAAAACCTGTATACCGTTCAGGCTTATACCTCCCAGTAAAATAACACAAATGAAAGCCGGCAGGATGAAGAACATTATGTATTTTGCCAGCTTTATCAGTGCATAGGCGGTACCGGAATATTCAATAAAAGCTCCGTGATTGATTTCAGTTTCGGCTTCTGCCATATCAAAAGGCACAAGACCAAGTTTAGCCTGTATACAAAAGACAGCAGCGATGAATAAAAGTAATCCTGAGATACTGCCTATAAATGCACCCTGCTCAACCTGTGCCTGAATAATATCTGATATTCTTATTGTATTTCCGGCTTTCAGTATAACAGCAGCAATGATCAACAGAAAAGTAAGCTCATAACTGATGATCAGTTTCATCTCACGTGAAGCGCCAACTGAAGCAAGAGGATTGCCTGCAGCCAAAGCTCCGATGATATATGTCAGTGATGGAATTGTGAGCATATAAAACACAACAATAACATCACCGCTGAAACCAGGTTTGAAGCCAAATCCCGGTAACAGTATCAACAAGCCTGAAATTAAGGCTCCGGCAAAAGCAAATACGGGGGCTGCCAAAAAGGTAAGAACAGAACCCCTGGCCGGTATAATGGTTTCCTTCACCAGTAAAAGCTTTAAAAAATCATAAAAAGGCTGTATCAGCGGAGGTCCCTTACGGAATTGAAGCCATGCTGTAATCTTACGATCGAACCCGGAAAGCAGTCCTCCTGCAACCGATATAAAGATTAAACCGGGAAAGATCAGATAATATAAAAGGTCTTTGGCCATCTTACTGCCACTTAAGTTCTTTTATCAGAATAGTATCATTAAGCTGGTATATCTGCTCAGCCGGATTCTCTTCCATGTCAACAACCCTGACGACATCACCGGGGAACAAACCGGCAAATTCATTCATATCTTTTTCATCTTCAAGACTTATAAATTTCAGTCCTGATGTTTTCACTGCAAACAAATCATCCATCATAGTCCCGAAGGGACATGCAACTATACATGATTTACAACGGATGCAAATATTAACAGCCCGGCTTATCAGGCCGTTTTCATCTTTTTCAAGAGCTTCGGCCGGACAGGCCTGTACGCAGGGTGCATTTTCGCAACGCCTGCAGGTAAACTGAAAGGTAGCAAGCTCCCGGATGGTCTTAAATGACAGATTTTGCTTATCTGTTTTCATAACAGCATCTGCGGGAAGATTTTTCATCTCACGCAAAGACAGAAGATCGATAAGCAGTTTCTTGCCCATATAAAAAAATTATAACCAGATATCAGGCTGATCTTTTATCTCATCAAAAGTAAACACCGGACCGTCTTTACATACATAATATTTACCCATCATACAATGTCCGCACTTCCCCAAGCCGCATGACATATTCTTTTCCATAGAGAGGTAGATATCTGTTTCAGGATATCCCATCTCCAGCAATTTTAAAGTGCCGTATTTCATCATAACAGGCGGTCCGCATACGATGGCCACTGAATTGCTGATATTCATGTTAATATCATCAAGCAGAACCGTGACAACGCCCTCTCTTTCATTCCATGATCCGTCGGCTTTATCAACACTCCGGTATACTTCAAAGCGTTCAACCTTTCTCAGCTCATTGACAAATGGTTTATAAATACAGTCTTCAGGAGTTTTTGATCCATAGCATAAAATAACTTTCTCAAACTTCTCCTTTTCAGCTATCAGATTATACAGTAATGAACGTATAGGTGCAAAACCACATCCTCCACCCAGTATGACAACCTCCTTACCGTAAAATTTATCCACCGGATATCCTCGCCCAAAAGGGCCCCTGACACCAACCACTTCACCAGGTTTGAGGGCATGGATCTTTTCAGTAACATAGCCTGCCTTCATGACTGTCACTTCAATTTTTTTCTTATCCAGCGGTGAGGATGAAGGTGTGAAGGGGGCTTCACCATAGCCGTTTATTGAAAGTTCAATGAATTCTCCGGTTTTAAAAGAAAAGTCATGTTCAGGTACCAGTACAAATGACTTGATCAGGGGTGACTCATCAATGACCCTTTCCACCTTTGCCTTAATTGGTTTATATATATTGGTGTCTGACGGCATGATTTTATGGCTGTGCAGCTGTATTCATTTCTATAAATATTTCATTCTTACTGATATTACCGATACAACTTTCAATACACCTCCCGCAACCTGTACAGGCGATAGAATTAAAGCTTTCCGGTTTCCAGACATATTTACATAAATACCTGTTTCTGAACCGGACAAATCTTTTATGCAAAGGATCCTCACCGGCGGCAATTCTCTCAAAACCCGGATACTGGCATGCATCCACCTGCCTCACTTTCTCAAAATCCGGACGGTCGATCAGCAGGAAGCAGGTGCATGTAGGGCATATTACAGCACAGGCTCCACATGAAACACAGGTCCGGGAATGCTTTATCCATATGTCATCGTCAGACTTTTTAATCAGTTCTCCTGTAGTTTTATAATCAGGTAATGTCTTGTTGATGACCGTCAGTTGTTTTTTAATTTCATTCCTTCTTTCCTGAACAATTTTCAGAATTTCAGCCTGTGGTTCCTGCACCTGATATTTTGCAGATGCCTGGTTCAGCAATTCCTTGCCTTTTTCTGTATTTATTGATACAATAATGGTATTGTCAATTTGTGATAATGAAGCATCAGCATGTTCAACCGGATATGGTTCAATACCATACGAATTGCAATGACAGTGATCACTGATTTTAAAACAATCATTTCCAATTAAAACTGATCTTTTCCTCCGGTCTTTATAAAACGGATCAGGGTACCGGTTATCAAGGTATATCTCATCAAGAATCTCCAGAGCTTTCAGATCACAGGAAGGTATACCAATAATAATCTGTTTATTGTTATTTTTTTTCTCATTAAATACATTTTCTTTTACCGGAAGAAAGAAATTTTTTAACGGTGTTACAGGCTTGGCAACATTGTATACAATATTTTCAATTTCTTTTGTAAATATCTTATAATCTAAATTTTTGAAGGTTTTTACGGGAACATAAACGGTATTATCACCAGACAAATCAAGTAGAAATGAATGCCAGTCCTCAGCCTTTATTTGAAAAGAATCTTGCATACTTTTTGTACATTTTATTCACAAAAAGTAAATAAATATAGAACAAATTATTAGCTTTGTCAATAATTTTTTGGTGATTTTTTTGGTTCAATGACTATTTTGATCCGTTTTAAATAATTAAATTTTAGTTTCATATTATAATTTAATCGATCAGTTGCCTGCCATTAGTCATAAGATATTAAAGAGGTTTTTACATTACCGTTTCTGCCTGTTAAAGTTTCAGCGGCTGGGATTCAGGAAGGTCTTTTCCTATAACCTGGGTGAAGAAGCCGGTGTTACAGCGGAGCAGGTGCGAAAAGACTTTTCATTGTTTCATCTTAAGGGCAGCAAACGTGGAGGTTATGACATTGATTATCTGCTTAGTGCCATTAACGGTATCTTTAAGCAAAATGGTGAGCGGCAGGTTATTCTTGTCGGAATGGGGAATATCGGGAATGCCCTTATAAACTATCAGGGTTTTAAAGAGAATAAGATCAATATCATCGCCTGTTTTGACCTTGATCCTTCAAAATATTCAAAAAAAACAGCCATTCCGACATATCCTCCTGATATGATCCCCGGGATTATAAAAAAATATGGCGTAAAAACAGCGATTATCGCCGTACCGGATATTGCAGGGCAGGAAATTTGTGATATGCTGATTTCAGCCGGTATTAAAGGCATACTTAATTTCTCCCCTATTCTGCTTAAGGTACCGGATGATGTTGTGGTAAATTATGTAAACCTGAGAAACGAACTCGAGACCCTGTTTTTTTATATTTAATTTCCACTTTTATAAAAAAACAGTTTAATTATACTTTGACAGATTAGAAATCATAGTGATTTTTCAGCTTTTTTACCCCTGGCCCTAAAGCCTGCTACTTATGCATACTCCAACAATTTGGCTGTTGATAAGAAGGATTTTTATCAATACTGAAAGTGCCTGACAGCGTTTTAAGACCTGTTAAAAAGCATATACAGGCAAACGCGTGTTTTGTTGATATCTCCATGACCAAAATCATAACTAAAATATTTAAGAATTCCTTCCTTTGTATACAGATGTTAATTTAACCTGTTATGAAAATAGGGTGTATTAAAGAGATAAAAAAGCATGAATACAGGGTCGGTCTCATCCCGTCAGATGTTAAGTCCTATGTTTCCAGGGGTCACCAGGTGATGATCCAGCAGGGAGCCGGTGATGCGGCAGGTTTCAACGATGAGGATTATATCAGGGCAGGAGCATCTGTTATCAAAGACCGGAAAGTCATTTTTGATACATGTGAGATGATTATCAAGGTAAAGGAACCTTTGCCTGAAGAATATGGATTATTCAGAGAAGATCAGATACTGTTTACATACCTTCATCTTGCGGCAGACAAGGTTCTGACAGAAGCTCTTATCAAAGCCGGCATCCGAGGTGTTGCCTATGAAACCATTGAAGAAGATGAAGGACGTCTTCCCTGTCTTCAGCCCATGAGTGAAATTGCCGGCAGGTTGTCCATACAGGAAGGATCCAAATATCTCGAAAAAACATTCGGTGGAAGAGGTGTTTTGCTGGGGGGCGTTCCCGGTGTTGAACGTGGCAAGGTCGGTATTATTGGCGGGGGTGTTGTGGGAACCAATGCCTGCAAGATTGCCACAGGCATGGGAGCTGAAGTGACAATACTGGATATTAACGCTCACAGGCTGGCTTATCTTGATGATATTTTCGGATCAAGGATCACTGCCCTATACAGTACTGAAGCCAATATTGAAAAAGTTTTACGTGAATGCGACCTGATCATCGGCGCTGTTTTATTGCCCGGCGCCAAAGCCCCTACCCTCATCAAGCGAGAACACCTGAAAATAATGAAACCTGGTGCCGTCATTGTTGACGTGGCCGTTGACCAGGGTGGATGCGTTGAGACTATCAAACCCACCACACATGACAGCCCTGTGTATGTCATTGACAACATTGTTCATTATGGTGTGGCTAACATGCCCGGGGCAGTTGCCCTGACTTCCACCAAAGCTCTTACCAGCGCTACGCTGCCCTATGGACTCATGATTGCAGAGCTGGGCCTTGAAGAGGCCTGCCGTCGTTCAAAAGCTGTTAAGATGGGCGTGAATCTTTACCGGGGAAAATGTACTTATGAAAATGTTGCTAAGGCTTTCAATATGCCTTACTTTTCTGTTGATAAACTGTTTCTTTGATTTTCAGCGTACCCGACACAGCCCGCTGGGCTGTGTTGGGACTCCGCTCATTCGTCTTACCGGAAATCTCTTTTAATTATTATATTTTTGAATACTGCCGGACCGGGAATTTTCACATTCAAGTTTCAATGTCGTTAAGTTAAAACCGAATTATGTCCCTCTCTCGGAGAGGGTGCAGGGAGAGGAATAAAAATCCTTAACTTAGCGACATTGATTTAAGTTTAATATTTCTTCCCCTTATAATAAAAATTGTAATTATTCAAACCTTTATTGGTAACAATCAGATCCCTGTATAATTCCAGGTCTTCAACAATATCATAGGTCAATACTTTATTCTCCCCGTCTCTGAAAACCCTGATATTCCGGTTCTGATCCATATACACAATGGTATTCCATTCCGCTCTCCATTTCACAGGGATATAATTCTCCAGATCATACAACCGGCCTTTATACCAGGTCTTGAAATACCCCTGCTCTTCGAAAATGACAATGCTGTTTTTCACATCATAGAAACCCGGTCTGACACTTGACAGATCAATAACCTCGCCGTTATAGAAAAGCTTGAACCGGTCGGTATTGTCAACATAGGCCACTATTCCATCTCCTGTTTTGTATGAGACTGGCGGAAATGATTCAATAACGAATGTTTCACCACGGTGGAATACTTTAAATTGCTGGTCAGCTGCATTAACATAGGCTACAATATCCTTGCCTGCCTTGAATGTTCCTTCACTCACGAAAGGTTCAAGGCTATAGGTACGGCCCTGGTAAAATACCATTAAATCTCCTGTACGGGATGAGATATATGAGATAATGTTATCACCGCAACGGAATGAAGTCGGCCGCTGACCAACCAGTCCGTCTTCCAGTCTGAAAACCCTGCCCTTGTAATAGGCGGCAAGAAAACTTTGTACATCATCATAAAAAGCAACCAGACTATCCTCTGCATAATAATTCAGAGAATGTGTGTTAACGGTCTTTACCTTGCCATTTTCAATGATATGGATAATGCCGGCATAGGAATATACGGCCAGATAGTCCAGGGCTGCAAAGTCACTTATATTGTTAACCGTAAGCTCAGAGACCTCTCCGTTATAATACATCTTCAACCGGCTCCTGTTATCTTTGTATAAAAGGCAATTACCGCCAACACTGAATTCCTGTACCTTCAAATGTTCCAGTTGTGTTATCCGCCCCCTGTCAAAGACATAAAAGCGATCCATGTTATCACTGTATGCTGCGAGATGCTGTGAATAACATCCCGGGGAAAGAAGTGTTATCCCTGCAATAATTATCAAAATATATTTCATGGTACTGGTTTTTTAATTGACCTGTTTCGGTTGCTTAAAATAAATGCTAACCCGCGGTTGGTATTGTTTAATCTAAGCTGCACGCTGTAAAAATCAAAGAATTTAGATCAAAGAGTAAAGAGCAAAGAGCAAAGATTAAAGAATGCAATGTAATCCATACTTTACAAATACAGACTTACACTTCTTACATCAAAAATCGTCATTCTTCATTCAGAAATCATATTAAGAATTCAATAACTGGTAACCTGAATCATTTTATAAAAAAGCCGATCTCCTCAAGTGAGGTAATGATATCATAATCTTTCAGATAAACATCAGATGGAATATCAAGATGCACCGATGTAAAATTCAGAATACCTTTAACGCCACTGTGAATCAGTAAATCTGAAATGTCTTTTACCACATCAGAAGGAACAGTAAGAATGACTATACTGATGTTGAGCTTTTTAACCATGTCAGGAATCCGGAGGATGTCATAGCAGGGGACACCGGCGATTTCCCTGTTTATCTTATTTGCATCAACATCAAAAGCTGCTGTAATATTAAGTTTGGTTTGGGCTTTTCTGATAAATGCCGTTATGGCCCTGCCCAGATTTCCAACACCCACTATGGCAACATTATAACCTTCCTCTTTATCAATTGTCTCACCAATAATATCAATCAGGGCTCTGATGCTATAACCTTTGCGACGGTTTCCTGAAAGGCCGATCAACATGAGGTCACGACGCACCTGCTCGGGCGTGAGATTCAACAACCGGGCCAGATCATGTGAAAAAATAAACTCACCGTTACCGGCATAAAGCATGCTTAATAAACGCCGGTATTTGCTAAGTCTTTCAACACTGCGTGGTGGAAGTTTCTTTTGCAACGGTATCGTTAATTTTTCTATTTTAGCCACGGTTAAATTTACCTGATTTTATTCAATTTGCAAACTATTTAACTAAATCAGTGATGAAGGATCCGGTTGCAAGGCTGATAAGAATCGAAGGCCTGGTGCAGGGCGTCGGGTTCAGACCATTTGTTTACCGGCTGGCAGGAAACCTGAACATCAGCGGATGGGTAATGAACAGAAATGATGCTGTTATGATCAGAGTTGAAGGATCAGCTGATGCCGTACCGGTTTTCATTGAGCGTTTAAAGGAGCAGGCACCGGCGGCCTCACAGATTGATATAATCAACATTGAAAATGTTTTCCCTGAATATCTGAAAGATTTCCGCATTCTCGACAGCCAGGACCTTTCGGATGAAACATCGGAGATCAGTCCAGATATTGCTGTATGCAATGACTGTCTCGAAGATATGAAATACCAGCCTCACCGGCTTAATTATCCTTTTATCAATTGCACCAATTGCGGCCCGAGGTTTTCAATTATCCGTGATTTTCCCTATGACCGTGAAAAAACAACCATGAGCACCTTTAAAATGTGCGCGCAATGTGCGTCAGAGTACTCAACCATCACCGACAGGCGCTTCCATGCACAGCCCATAGCCTGCAATACATGCGGACCCTGGTATACCCTGCACATCAGTAATCAGATGAAGAACAATTTCACTGAAATCCTTCGTATTATTGTGCAACTTATCGCTGAAGGGAAGATTATCGCTGTAAAAGGGATCGGCGGCTTTCATCTCATGTGTGATGCCCTTAACCCTGATGCTGTTAAACGGCTGAGAAAAGTAAAAAAACGCGAAGGAAAGCCTTTTGCCGTGATGTTTCGTGATCTTAAAGCCATACACGAATATGCTGAAGTCCCGGAAGAAGAGGCCGCTCTGCTGGTATCATGGAAAAGGCCGATCGTTCTGCTTCAGAGCAAAAATAAACTGACCGATGGTATATGTCTTGGCCTGAATACCCTGGGAGCTTTTCTTCCCTATATGCCATTTCATTATCTGTTGTTTGACAAATTGAAAACAGGCGCTCTGGTGCTCACCAGCGGCAATTTTGCCGAAGAACCCATAGTCATTGATAATGATCATGCCATTGAAGCTTTCAAAACTGTGGCTGATGCCATCCTCACATACAACAGGGATATTTTCAACCGGACAGATGATTCTGTGGTTCGCCTCATAAGCGGTAAAGAACGGGTAATGCGTCGTTCGAGAGGATATGCCCCTTCGCCTGTCAGATTACTCTTTGATGTTGACGGGATCCTTGCCACCGGCGCCGAACTGGCAAATTGTTTCTGTATCGGAAAAGGCAAACAGGCCGTATTAAGCCAGCATATCGGCGACCTTAAAAATGCAGAAACCCTGGCGTTCTATACAGAATCGACAGAACGGTTTCTTAAGCTATACCGGCTGAAACCTTCCCTTGTGGCTGCAGATATGCATCCCGACTACCTCTCCACACGATATGCCCGGGGTCTGGGTATTAAGATCGTCGAAGTACAGCACCATCATGCGCATATAGCTGCCGGCATGGCTGAACACGGGATCGACGAACCTGTGATTGGCGTCTGCTTCGATGGATCGGGTTACGGCCCCGACGGTAATACCTGGGGCGGTGAGTTTTTAATTACTACCCTGGATGGATTTCGCCGATATGCTCATTTTGACACCATACCTCTTCCCGGTGGTGATGTGGCGACAAGAGAGCCCTGGAGAACGGGGTTATCGCTGCTTTACATGGCATACGGCAAAGAGTTAACGGAACTCGAAATCCCTTTCATCCGTAACCTTGATAAGAAAATCATGGCTCTGGTAACAGAAGCTCTTGAGAAAAAAATAAACACACCGCTGTCATCGGGATGCGGACGTTTGTTTGATGGTGTTGCGGCTATTACCGGACTTTGTACAAAATCCCTGTTTCATGCTGAAGCCCCTATGCGGCTCGAAGCGGCCATAGCGCCGGGACTCACTGATCGTTATAATGTTGATATCAATGCAACCATCAGCTTTACAAAAACCATTCAACAGATTACATCAGATCTGCTCAACCATGTACATGTTTCTGTCATTGCTGCCCGTTTTCATAATACAATAATTTGGTCTATCTTTGAAACGGCCAGTAAGATCCGGAATGAAACCGGCATTACAAAAGTTGTGCTCTCTGGCGGATCCTTTCAGAATAAATACATGGCCGAGCAAGCTATTGCCCTGCTTACCGGCAATGATTTCGATGTTTACATGGCCGGTAAAGTGCCTGTTAATGACGGGGGTATTGCTCTGGGGCAACTGGTAATAGCAGCAAGAAAAAGAGATAAAAAAGAAATATAAACCTTATTTCACATGTGTCTGAGTATTCCGGCAAGAGTTGTTTCTGTTGATGGCAACACCGCCCGGGTATCAGTTGGCGGTACCCTTGTAAATGTAGCATTGCACCTGGTGGATGATGTCACACCGGGAGATTATGTGCTTGTCCACACAGGTTTTGCCCTGCAGAAAGTCAGTGAAGAAGAGGCGCTCGAGACAATTGAACTTATTAGGCAGCTGAATGCGGCAGGGGAAGAAAAAGAAGAATGACGATTTTTGACAGAAAAAAGATAAGTCTGCCTCTGCAAAATATTGATTATATTATAATCTTTGCTCTTTGATCTTTACTCTTAGATCTTAGATCTTAGATCTTTACACCGTGCAACTTAAGCCAATTATTTAACCAACAAAGCATTTAATCAGTCAGATAATGAAGTATGTTGATGAATTTCGAAGCAGTGATCTCGTAAAGACCCTGTCAGAGAGCATCCACAGGCACTCCACAAAACCGGTAAGGATAATGGAGGTTTGTGGTGGCCATACCATGGCCATTCACCGCTTCGGCATTCCTTCGCTGCTGCCCGGTACCATTGAACTGCTGTCGGGACCCGGTTGTCCCGTATGTGTGACCAGCCGTACCTTTATTGATGCCACTGTCGCCATGTGCCGGCAACCGGGCGTTATTATTACAACATACGGCGATCTGATCCGTGTTCCGGGATCATCATCAACCCTTGAACGGGAAAGGCTGCAGGAGCCGACATAAGGGTAGTATACTCCACACTTGACGCCCTTGAAATTGCACGGAAGAATGCTGAGAAAAGAATAGTATTCCCGGGTATCGGCTTTGAGACCACCACGCCTTCAAGCGCTGTAGCACTGCTTGAAGCAAAAAGGCAGCATATCTCCAACTTTTATATGCTGAGCGCACACAAAACCATGCCTGAAGCCATGATGGCGCTGATCGATGATGGCATTAAAATAGACGGATATATCGGACCAGGCCACGTAAGCACCATTGCCGGCGCCACCATGTATTCCCGACTGATTGAGAAACATCCGATATCAATCGTTATTTCCGGTTTCGAACCGGTTGACCTGCTGCAATCAATATACATGATCGTTCAACAAATTGAAAACGGGGAGAGAAAGCTTGAAATACAATATAAGAGAGTTGTCACGCCAGAGGGCAACAGGAAAGCCAAAGCCCTTGTTGAAGAAGTCTTTGAACCCTGTGATGACTGGTGGCGCGGACTGGGACTCATCCACCAGAGCGGTATGGCCATAAAAGCATCTTTTTCGGCATTTGATGCCTTAAAACAGATACCTGTTGAGGTTGAACCAGCCAGAGAGCCCCCGGAATGTATTTGCGGCGACGTGCTAAAGGGCATAAAAAAACCTGTGGAATGCAAACTGTTTGGTAAAACATGCAATCCTGTTAATCCCATAGGAGCCTGCATGGTTTCAAACGAAGGTGCATGCCAGGCTTTTTTCAGGTACGGCAGATAGAGTAGAAGCAAGAACCAAGATCCAAGATCCAAGATCCAAGACCAGAAGACCATCAGACCAGAAGACCAGAAGACCAGAAGACCAGAGGACTGCAAGACTTTCCTGCCGAAGGCATGGCAGACAGGCAACCATAACCACCACAACAACCACAACAACCACAACAACCACAACAACCATAACAACCACAACAATTACAACTATTACAACAACTAATCAATAATCACTAACCATTAACCATTCCCCAAATGAAACAAATCACCCTTATTTCATGGCTGTTTGCATCTCTTTCGCTTTCCGCACAAAATATACAGCTTCATTACGATTTTGGCAAAGACCGTAAATTTTTAACCGCTACCCTCGAAATGTTCAGACCCGACACACTGGGATCCACTTTC
>JAFGTR010000205.1 GCA_016934055.1 Bacteroidales bacterium
GCTTCTTACAAATCAAAATTACCAAGATGTCAAAGAACTATATAATAAACAGTTGAAAATCAACTGGATTTAATCGGACACTAGTGAATTCACATAATTAATAAACCCCTGCACACTCTTACACACTCCCCTATACACTTATATGATGTTCTCTCTATATTGTTGATATGATACAAACAGTATGCTCCTACGGAGCCGGGTTGATATATTTTCAATAATATTATTCTGTATAAAAACCTTAGTCGAACATATTCCACTAACCACTAACCACTAACTACCAGCTTCTATTTTTTATATATTTGTCTTCCGGTGAAAACCGGTAAACAAATAAACTTCACCACCTGATGCTCCGTAGGATAAAGGACAGCATAATAACAAATGAAAAACGGAAAGCTCTTATTATTAAAGATCAGGATTATAATTATCATGATTTTGCGAGGATTATTACCGGCATAAGGCAAATACTGCGACAATATAAGAACATTCAAAACAAAATTGTTGGATTAGTTACCGATGACTGCATTGAAACCTATGCCGCCATTTATGCCATATGGTTTGAAGGTTTGACCTTTGTGCCGCTGAATCACAGGTTTCCGGTGAGCCGGAACCTGGAGATAATCAGGCAATCCGGTATGAATACAATCCTGTATGCTGTTCCGGAACTGCCGGCTGAACTCAGTAAAGCGGCAGAAAACCTGGCCCCGGTACAGGGCATCATCTCTGACCAGGTTGACCTGGATTTCCATCCTGGTGCAGATGACGATATCCTGTATATCCTTTTTACATCAGGCACAACGGGGATTCCCAAAGGCGTACCAGTGAGCAGGCAGAATCTCGACGCTTTTATCACGGCTTTTCTGAAAAATGATTACGACTGGCATGCCGGTGACCGCTTTCTGCAGATGTTCGATTTTACTTTTGACGTATCGGTGCAGTGTTATACCGTGCCTTTATTGCTGGGCGCCTGCATCTGCACTGTCCCCCACGATCAGATCAAATACCTGGCCGTATATAAAGTCCTTGAAAAGCATCAGCCCACCGTTGCCGTTATGGTTCCTTCTGTCATAGCCTTCCTGCGGCCATATATAAAGAATATTCATCTGCCCGGTGTAAGATATACGATTTTCACCGGTGAAGCTGTGCCTCTCTCGCTGGTGGAGGAATGGTCGGGCTGTTGTCCGGATTCGGTTATCGATGACTGTTACGGACCAACGGAAGCAACAATTTTCTGTCTTTCATACCGGTGGAATAAAGAGAAAGGCTTAAAGAAATCCTATAATGATGTTGTATCTATAGGTAAGCCTTTCAATGGACTATTGGCCATTGTGGTTGATGAAAACGACAAACCTGTGCAACCGGGTGTGAAGGGTGAACTGCTGATTGCAGGCGACCAGGTCATAAAAGGCTATTTGAACAATGCCGAAAAGGATTCCACAGCTTTTATAACCATGACTGTGAAGGATAGCGAACGAAGGTTTTACTGGACCGGTGACCTGGTTTTTACTGATGATGAAGGTGATTTTATGTATTGCGGCCGGCTCGACAACCAGGTGCAGGTGCATGGTTTCAGGGTTGAACTGGGCGAGATTGAATTTCAAGCAGGAAAGGTTGCGCCTGAGACGAATTGCATAGCGGTAGCCAGAACAAACACGTCAGGAAACACAGAGATTTACATGTTTGTTGAGAAAAATGAGGATAAGATTCAAATGATAACGGAACACCTTCAATCAGCCCTTCCTTATTATATGCAGCCTTTAAAACTAATCTCCGTTGATGCCATTCCGTTGAATGACAATGGCAAGACCGACCGGAATAAACTAATGTCTATGATTGTATGAATGAGAAGCTGATACCGGATATCATTGAAAGCAATCTTTTCAGCCTTTATAAGGCTTTTGCCGATGCGGGGGATTATAATGTAATAAAGCATGCCTCTTATACCCGGATTGAAACAGGGAAAAGTGCATTTCCCCGGAATATTTTTCAGATCGATACGGGGATGGATGATGATGCATTGTCGGAATTGACACGCCTGATTAAAGATGGTGAGGCTTCGCCTTTTCTCATCTTTCGTGATGACAATGCACCGGTTGTATTTGCCGAACGCTTGAAAGAAAACAATTTTCGCCAGGTGATGAAATGGCCTGGCATGGCCATCCCTTTGTATGATGATTTAAAAATCATGGCTGTTGATGATAAAAACATTGCCATAAGAAAAATTGAGGATAAAAGGGAAATCGATACCTGGACCGGTATGGTGGAAAAAGTATTATTCAATGGGAAGAGACTGGACAGGCAGGCTTTGCAGACTCTGGCATATTCTCAGGGCGGCGCTTTGTATACCGGATTTCTCAACGGGATGGCGGCAGGCACACTTTTATCATGGTCAGCCGGTCAGGTAACAGGCTTTTATATGATCACCACCCTGCCCGAATTTCGTAAAAAGGGTATTGCACGGCAAATGATGCAGACCGCCCTCAGGGACGCATCATCAGCAGGATGCAGGTATGCTGTGCTTGAATCAACACAAATGGGTTTATCTTTGTATCAGAGGGCAGGATTTAAGGAATATTGCAGTTTTTCCATATACTGGATGCTGGGTAAAGACCAATAATATGAATGAAAATAAAGACCATAAAGAGATCTTCGCGGTTGTATCGGATATTATCAGGAGTGTAACAGGCAACAGCGGACTGACAATTAAACCTGAATATACGGCTGATGACATAAAGAACTGGGATTCATTACGACATGTGATGATCATCAATGAGATCGAAAATCGTTATGCCATTCATTTTGACCTGATGGAGATGCTTGATATCACCAGTGTTGATGATTTATGCCATGCCGTATCTAAAAAACAAAGTAAGGCCTGATGACAATACAGGAAATAACGGTCAGAGATCTTCCGGCATTTGTGGAATCGTCACTTTACAGGGCGTCGGATGTCAAACCCGTTACTCCTGAACGTGCGCTTTCGCAGATACATAATCCCAGGGCAAAGCCCGGTGATGTTGTGCTGATTGTTGCCTATACCGACGAGGGCCGGCTGGCAGGATTTATCGGGATGCTCCCCGATACGGGCAACAGTGCTGACGGTCAGTACCACTTTGCATGGAACAGCGGCTGGTGGATTGATCCTGAACTGGGCAGGGGTATCGCTCTGAAACTCCTGTACAAGTCAATACAGTCATGGAAGGGTTTTTATCTTATTACCGACCTGACACCTCATACCCGCAGTATCATTGAGTTAACAGGTTTGTTTTCTTTTACACAGCCTTTAGAAGGTCTCCGCCTGCAGATCTTATCTGACTTTTCCGGGAAGCTGATGCGGAAATGCAGGTTTCTTGTGATCTTCCGCAGCCTGTTCGTGTTGACCGATAAGACCATCAATGCCATACTTCGTTGCAGACTCAGCAATTGGATGAGGAGAAATGAATCGCCGGGGTTAACTGTAGAGTTTATGCAGAGCATTAACAGTGACTGCCTGGACTTTATCGAAAGGCATAACACCGGTGAACTGTGCCGTCGCAGTAAATCCGAGTTCGAATGGATCATCTCATACCCGTGGCTTGTCAGTGATAAATCAGCCGGACCTGCCATGAAATATCCCTTTTCACGTGAATGTGAGGTTTTTGAGAATATCCTGGCGAAGATCATGTACAATGGGAAAATTACAGGTGTTGTCTTTCTTACCAACAGGAATGGCCTTTTCAGGATACCGTATGTCTATGCTGATTCATCACAGAGCAACCCGGTTTTTTTTGCAGTCTGCAAGATGCTGATCGAAAAGAACGCTTCAGGTTTTTGTACTTTCAGGCGTGATATAACGGAATATATCGAAAAAAATGCATTTCCTTGTTTTTATAAAAAGTGCATTATTAAGGAACTGGCAATAAGCAAGGCTATCATACAGAAACAACCTGAAAAATATTTTCTGCAGGACGGTGACGGGGATGTGGTGTTTACGTAAGGAATGTTTAATGGACATCTACCTGCCAATAGTGTTTTTTCCAGTCACAATGTATATAAGAGCCTGGTCCGACCCCGATTCGACCCCGATTCGTACCGATTCGTACGATTCAGGCACAAGCGAAGGAACAACCATTTTACAAACAAACCAAACCGCTAAAACAACAAATAATGATGATGGGCTAACGCACAAAGCAAGA
>JAFGTR010000080.1 GCA_016934055.1 Bacteroidales bacterium
CTGGTCTGCTGGTCTGCTGGTCTGCTGGTCTGCTGGTCTGCTGGTCTGCTGGTCTGCTGGTCGTGCAGTCTCGAAGGAGAGGTCATTGCGAGTCTCCATCCTGTAAAAAGGAAAAACATCTCAAATGACGAATTTGAATATCGAACAAGGAACGCTGAATGTCGAATAAAGAAGGTAATGCGCTCTTTGTCTTACCTTCAGTGTTCGGCTTTCGATGTTCCTTGTTCGTAATTCATATTATATTGTTATTTAAATATTTAACGATGAACGTCATTGTAAGGAGCGCTGTTGAAATGATCGGGATGCTGCATGATGTCCGGGCGCGACGAAGCAATTGAATCAAATTGGCAGAACATTACTATTACGCGCCTCATTCCTTGTCATATCTTTTGCTCATTAGATCCGATTGCCACGCCATGCAAAGAATTCCCATGTCAATCCCATTCATCCGCTGCTGCATGGCTTACAATGACGCACAGTTTAACGATTTTACCTCACCCCTACGGTGCCAGCCGGTGTATTTCCCACATGTTTCCATTCAGTGTGTACTCAAACCTGTCATGCAACCGGTTTTCGCGACCCTGCCAGAATTCATACAGATGAGGCACTAATCGGTAACCTCCCCAGTTCTCCGGACGTTCAGGTTTCCTGCGGTAAAAAAGCAACATATAATCACGCTGCAGATTCTCAAGATATTCCCTGCTGGGTATGCGCTGGCTTTGAGGTGAAGCCCATGATCCGATCTTGCTTCCTTCCGGCCGGGCGTTGAAATACTCATCGGAAATCCGTTCTGATGACCTGGCCACTTTGCCTTCAATTCTCACCTGCCGTTCCAGCTCGGGCCAGAAAAACACAAGAGCAGCATAGGGATTTGTTTCAAGTTGCAGTCCTTTTTTGCTCTCATAATTACCAAAAAAAGTTAAACCGTCAGCATTCATGTCCTTCAATAAAACAATCCTTGCTGAAGGCCGGCCGTCAGCACCGGCGGTCGCCAGTGTCATAGCCGTTGGTTCAGCAATCTGAGCCCTTATGGCATGGTTTAACCAGAACCTGAATTGATTAAGCGGACTGGTATCCAGGCTGTCATATTCAAGCCTTGCCAGGCGGTATTCTTTACGTATTGAGGCAATGTCAGACACTTTTACTATTTGGTGATTTAGCGATTTGGTGATTTGATGATTTGATGATTTGATGATTTGATGATTTGATGATTTGGCGATTTGGCGATTTGATGATTTGGTGATTTGATGATTTGATGATTTGGTGATTTGGTGATTTGGTGATTGTGTTATGCAGCCTGCCGGCCAAAAGGCAGGTTCAGCTAAAATCTGTCAACCTGCCAATCTGTAAATCTGACAATCTGTAAATCTGTTAATCTGACAATCTGTAAATCTGTTAATCTGTTAATCTGTTAATCTGTAAATCTGTAAATCTGTTAATCTGTAAATTTGTCAATCCTCTCTTTATCTATGCTCTTTATTCTACTATCTAAACACTTCAGATACTGATTGGTTCATTCGTCTTAATCTGTGCATTCTTAATGCTGGCATTAAGCTCAAAGCCAATCAGCAGGGCCAGTGCACTGAAGTTCATCCAGAGCATCATGGCGATAAGTGTGCCAATAGAACCGTAGAACCGGTTAAAAGGAGCGAAATGATTGACAAAATATGAAAAAATAAGGGAGGCAACGATGGAAATCATGGTGGCCATGAAAGATCCGGGGGAAAAGAAACGCCATTTGGTTTTCCGGGCCGGCGCAAAATAGTAAAGACTTGAGATAGCAAAAAAAGTAAGAAAGAAAATAATAACCCATTTTCCGATCTGCATCAGCACAACAAACCCATAGGCCCTGATGATACCGGCATCAAAAAGCATCCTGGCACCCAGCTTACTGAACAGTAAAAGAAGGCCTGAAAAAGAAATAAGGACTAAAAGAATTAATATCAGGCCAAGCGATACCATTTGTATTTCCAGCCAGGGCCTGGTCTCCACGGTGTGATATGTGGCATTGAAGGCCTCAATCATCCCTGACAGCCCTTTCTGTGCAAAGAAAAATGTAACGAGGAATCCAAAGATCTGAAGGCTGGCATGTTTTCTGAACAGTTCATCAACCAGTGACTCGATGGCTATGTATGAATTTTCAGGGATCAGGTCATACAATATTTCCAGCAGTTCTTTCTGAAAATTCTGTATCGGTAAAAAGGGGATCAGCGTCAGCAAAAAAATAACACCGGGCCCCAGTGCCAGCAAAAAGTTAAAAGCAATAGCACTGGCCCTGGTGTTCAGTGATCCTTTGATTAGCCCTCTGAAAAAAAAGATAAAGACATCATACACGGGAATACCTTTTGAGCCCGGGAATGGCATCCGCCGAAGGCGGTCTCCCAATTGATGTACCTGCTTGTTAAAAAAGTAATAGGTTCTCTTATGGGGCGGTATTTCTGACATGGGCTAAAAATCAATGGCATCAAGGCTCAGATCCAAACTGTCGATATGATGGGTAAGAGCACCAACAGAGATATAATCAACACCACACTCAGCATAACTTCTGATTGTCTCGAGGGTAATACCACCCGATGACTCAGTTTCAACCAGATTGCCTATCATCCTCACGGCGGCACGGGTATCATCAATTGAAAAATTGTCAAGCAAAATACGATCTACTCCTCCTGTATCCAATATAGTCTTAACGTCTTCAAGCGACCGTGCCTCTATTTCAATAGCAAGGTCTTTGCCTGTTCTCTGAAGATATTGCCTGCTCCTCTCAATGGCTTTCCTTATACCTCCGGCAAAGTCAATATGGTTATCCTTTATCAGCATCATATCATATAATCCCATCCGGTGATTCACTCCTCCACCGATACGTACGGCTTCCTTTTCCAACATCCGCATGCCGGGCGTGGTCTTACGTGTATCCAGGATTTTCGTCTTCAGTCCTTTCAGCCTTTCAGCGTATAAACGTGTGGTTGTCGCTATACCGCTCATCCGCTGCATTATATTGAGCACCGTTCTTTCTGCCTGCAGCAATGCCAGTATACTGCCCCCGACGATGAAAACCACATCACCCGGAAGAATGTCCGATCCGTCATCTATCAGTAAAGTAAAAGACATCTCATGATCAAGCTTGCTGAAAACCAGAGGGCCAATGGATGCGCCGGCCAGAACACCTTTCTCCTTCACAAGAAGCTGTGCTTTACCCTTTGCTTCTTCAGGAATACAGGCCAGCGAAGTATGATCACCATCGCCCAGATCTTCTTTAAGGGCATTCTCAATAAAAAAATCAAGTTCTCTATTCGTCATCCTTTTCAAATCGCAGTTGATGAATGAGGGATTTGTTCTCTTTGGTCTTCACCAGTATGGTAACCCTGTAATTGCCTCCTGAACTAACCAACCGGCCAATAGCATATTGTGAGGTCTCTTTTCCGCCCTTATGCAAAACAGTAAAAGAAACCGGTGTATTGCGAATGAAAAAATCCTTCATGATCAACTCAGCCTGTTGCCGGGTATAAATATCCTCCTTTTCCATGATGGCCACTTCAAGATTTGAATTGAAGTAAGCGGCAAGCGTTGCTGAATTTCCGGTATTGATGGCATTGATGACAGCATCAGGGATTTGTGAAGAGGCAGACTGCAAACTAAAAGCATACAAAAAAATCAGCAGCAGTAACGGTTTATAATAATGCCAGGTTTTGTTCATGGTTTTTAATTTTTGGCATGTTTTTTTCAATACAATATCATTAAGTTCGTTCAGCATTATGATAAGCAAAAAACAGGCCACATTTTGCCGGCCATAAAATTAAAATTAATAATCAGAAATCCAATGAAAATTAAGGTACTAAATACCGGAGCAACCGATGTACCCTGGCTGCGCGAAGGCATTGACCATTACATGAAGAGGCTGAAACACTATATACCCGTAGAGTTGGTCTTCACGCCTGAAATAAAGGCCCGGAAAGCAGCATCGCCTGACTATACGAGGGAACAGGAAGGCCAAATGATCATGAGGTACCTGGCCGATACAGATATGGCCGTTTTACTCGATGAGCGCGGAAAGAAAATGACATCGGCCGGCTTCTCTGAGTATTTGCAACGTTGCATGAACAGGGGTGTGCGAAATCTTACATTTGTAACCGGCGGCGCTTATGGATTTTCAAAACAGGTGTTTGACCATGTTGGTGAGAGAATATCCCTTTCAGCCATGACCTTTCCTCATCAACTTGTCAGGCTCATATTCATCGAACAGCTATACCGTGCCTTTACAATTTTGAAAGGTGAGTCCTACCATCATATCTGACAAAATCGTATATTTACATGTATGATATCAAAACTCAACAATAACCATTACCTGCTGCTTTTTGCTGTTTCTGTGATTATTGCCCTGTCATCGGGAAGCATCCTGAAGAAATTTGTATACAGTAAAAATGATCAGGAAATAATTCAACGGGAACTAAACCGTAAATATGCCTTTCTTGATGAGGTTGTCATGAACATTAAGAAAAAGGGCAGGATGCCTGTTCTGAAAACAGCAGAAAAGAAGGGCCTGATATTATTGATATATGAGCAAGACAGCCTGGTTTACTGGTCGGGAAATACCATCCCGGGCCTTGCCATGGACACGCTGAAAAATGACACTTCGCGGTTTTCGCTGATTTCCAATGCCTGGTATATCATCAGGCGTTATCAGCAGAATGATTCAACATTTGTCGGATTGCTGAAGATTAAAAATGAATACCCATACCAGAATGAATATCTCAGAAACAGATTTCAGCATGAACTCAGAATATCGTATACAACCCAGATCAGCCCTATCCCTCAAAACAACAGCACGCCCTTTTATGACTGGGAAGGCCGATATCTGTTTTCACTGGTCTTCGACGGTGCACTAAAATATCCCGGCCTCGCAAAATACCTGCCTCCGATATTGTATCTTTTGTCCTTGCTGCTTTTTCTGACTGTGTTAACCGGATTGTTTAATAAGGTCCCCCGGGGACCGGGAAAGAACATCATCTTTCTTTTCACTTTGATCATCTTTGTCGCAGGCCGTGCATTACAGGTTAAATACCTGTTCCCCGGAACTGTATATAATCTCGAACTTTTTGGCCCTTTCCTTTTTGCACGGTCATTGTTTATGCCTTCGCTGGGAGATGTTTTGCTGAATTCAATATTGTTGCTTTTCCTCATTATCAGGTTCCGCAGTGATTTTCATTTCGGCCGGCTGACCTTAACTGAAAAAAAAAGCCGGTTTTCTGTGCTTATGGCATCTTTGCTTGTTTTACTAACCTTACACTTTATTTTTTCACATTACATTTTCTCATCTCTTATCCTGAATTCAAGTATTAATTTTGAGACCTTCAAAGTTGCAGGATTAACCATCTATACCTTTATCGGACTAATGATAGTAGCTTTCCAGTTAACCGGATTGCTGCTTCTGTCTGATCACATTCTCAGCCTCGCTAAAGGTAAAATACGGCCGGAAATCCTTATTCTTATGTTCTTTGTAATATATGGCATCGGCCTCATAATCCTTTACACTCAGGGATATCCGGTTGACCTGATATCATTTGCAGGTTTCTTCCTTTTCTTCATTTGTCTGAGCCTGATACAACATCGTAAACCTATATCTTATAACTATTCTACACTTCTGGTCTTTGTCTTTCTGTTTGCTATATTCTCGGTGTATTTCATTTCACGTTACACAGAGCTGAAACAAAACGATAATATGAAACTGCTGGCTGAAAACCTGACCTCAGAACATGACCCTGTAGCCGAGTATTTGCTGGAAGAACTGAACAAAAAGATAGCAAAGGACAGCACTCTGGTCGCATATCTGTTCAATCTTGATTTCAGCCTTGAAGATATATTTAACCACCTGAAAAAAAACTACTTTAATGGCTTCTGGACCAAGTATTCATTGCGCTTTACCGATTGTAAACCCTCATACAGCCTTGTTGGTGCCGGACAGAATTGTTATGAATTCTTTGACAATATGATACAGGAAAAAGGCTTACAATTACCCCAAACAAATTTCTACTTTATCGATACCCTCAATGGCAGAATCAATTACCTGGGCAGGATAATATATGAAAGCCCCGATCAGGAAGAAGAAATTAGCCTTTTTATTGAACTGGAGTCAAGGCTGACAGCAGAAGAACTGGGGTATCCCAAACTGCTGATTGAGGAAAGATACCCGAAAAGCACCCTATTGCACGATTATTCATACGCCAAATATCATAAAGACAGTTTAATAGCCCAGGAAGGCAGCTTTCAGTATAGTCTGACACTCGACTACTATAAGAATAATAACTTCTCGACACAGGGTTATGATCACATGTTTTTTCCCATTGATAAGGACAATGCCATAATCATCAGTAAAGCCTCCACCACATTCTTTACACGACTGGTTTCATTTTCCTACATTTTTGTGTTTTATTATTTTCTTGTCCTTCTGTATATATTGTTCAGGTATCTCTCCTCAACAGAAAAGGAAATCATCTTCAACATCAAGAATAAAATTCAGTTCTCCATTCTTTCGGTGTTATTATTGTCATTGTTCCTTATCGGCGGTGGAACCATTTATTTCAGCATCGAGCAATACAGAAAAAAACAATATGATATCCTGAGCGAAAAGATACAATCGGTATACATCGAAATCGATCATAAGCTGGCTTATGTCACACCACTCACCACCAACTGGTCAAGTGAGACTTATGAAAACCTCGGGCAATTGTTACAAAAATTCTCCGATGTGTTTTATACCGACATAAACCTTTATGATCCTGCAGGGAACCTGCTGGCGACATCACGCGCCGAAATATTTGAAAAAGGACTTCAGGGTGAAAAAATGAATTCTGTGGCCTACAGGAAGATGACTGTTGAAAAACAAGCTGAATTTGTCAACCATGAAAGCATAGGCAACCTTTCATACCTGTCAGCTTATGTTCCATACCTGAATGCTGAAAACAAGCTGGTGGCCTACCTTAACCTCCCCTACTTCACAAAACAGGATGTTCTGAACAAGGATATCTCTACACTTACTGTGGCCATTATCAATGTATATGTATTGCTGATACTGATGACCATTGCCGTTGCTGTATTCATTTCAGAACAGATAACGCGGCCGCTCAGGCTTATACAACAAAAATTCAGTGAGATAAAACTGGGCCGTCAATACGTAGAAATCAGTTACAGGGGAAAGGATGAGATCGGAAACCTGGTGGCGGAATACAACCGTATGGTCGGCGAACTTAAACGGAGCATGGAAATGCTGGCCAGGTCGGAACGCGAAAGCGCGTGGCGGGAAATGGCCAAGCAGATTGCTCATGAGATCAAAAATCCGTTAACACCTATGAAGTTAAGCATTCAACAGCTTCAACGGACATGGCAGGATAAGACAGAGGACTTTGACAGGCATCTTGAAAGGATTACCCGCACCCTGATCGAACAGATAAATGATCTTTCGAAGATTGCTTCAGAATTTTCAAATTTTGCCAAGATGCCCAGGGCCGTAACCGAAAGGGTTAACCTCACAGAACGCCTCAGAAGCACTCTTGACCTGTTTTCGAATACTGAGAATGTTGATTTCAGCCTGTCATGTTCCGATGAAAATATCTGTGTTATGGCGGATAAAGAACAAATCTCAAGGGTCTTCATCAACCTTATCAAAAACGCCATTCAGGCCATTCCTGACAAGAAACAGGGCATCATAAAACTGAACCTGGAAAAGACAGACCGGAAAGCTGTTTTTTCAATATCCGACAACGGCAGAGGCATACCGGATGAGCTGATGGACAAGATGTTTACACCGAACTTCACAACAAAAAGCAGTGGTATGGGCATGGGATTAGCTATTGTGAAGAACATTGTTGAAACCTGTAAGGGGAATATTTCGTTTCATACAGATATAAAACAAGGGACGACATTTACTGTTGAGATTCCCTTATGCTCTGATAATAAATAATTTGTTTTATCAGCCGTGAACATATTGATTGGTAAATATATAACCTGCAAAATGTTGTTGATATCTTTTCCCGATACGATAAGCATTATTTTGATATTTTTGAAAAAATAACCTGATTACCTGGAATACTGTTGAAAAGGAAGATTTTTATAGCATTTCTGATGCCGCTCACTTTCTGCACAGTGACTTATTCGCAAGTGGTGAGTGGTATCATAAACCATTACCTTAAAGTTGATTCGGTGCTCACTGATGGTGTGAGAGTGGAAAATACCGGTGAATTAAGCTATTTTGAGCCGGGCGACAAGGCATTGCTGATACAGATGACCGGAGCAACACATTCAGGCACCCCGACATCCAGTGAAGGCTATATGATCTCTGAAAGAAGTTGCGGAAAATTCGAGATTCTCCAGGTGGCTGAGATAACAGGCAGTACAGAAAAATATGTAAGCTTTACAGATGACATTGACAATACCTATAACCACGGTGAAAAAATTCAGCTGGTCAGGATCATGGAAGGCGATAAGATCACCATTAATGAACCGGTCACTGCAAAAGCGTGGGACGGGAACAGCGGTGGCATTGTCGC
>JAFGTR010000081.1 GCA_016934055.1 Bacteroidales bacterium
AAAATAATTCCCATTTTTGTCCAACCGTCTTTTAGAACCTTATTTAACATTATATGAGTGAAAACAAAAGCTATGAAAATTTCCCGGCATGGATGGTGCTGGTGTCAAACCTGGTATCCCTTGCTCTTTACCTGCTGGGATTTTTCATCATGTCATCACTCGGCTGGATAACGGCCGGATTCTACCTGATCTATATCATGGCACTGGAATTTCGCCTGATCCGGTATCACTGTACCGATTGCTATTATTACGGAAAAGTGTGCGGATTCGGCAAGGGCAGCATCAGTGCCTGGTTCTTTAAGAAGGGCAACGGTGCCGGTTTCTGCAACCATGAAATGACATGGAAAGAAATGATCCCCGATATACTTGTTTCAGTTGTCCCAATAATCGCAGGCATAATATCAATGATCATTTATTTTAAATTCACGGTGCTGGCAGCGGTTATTCTTCTTTTTTTGCTGACGACTATAGGAAACAGCTTTGTCCGTGGCTCAATAGTATGTAAATACTGCAAGCAAAGAGAGATCGGATGCCCGGCAGAACGATTATTCAGTCAGCAAAAATGAATGTGTTCAATAAGTCCAATCTGCCTGTCTCTATTATCATTATGGAAATATGCTTTCCAATAGCAGGGTTCCAATAACGCAATAACAGGATCTGTTTCCGTTAATATGGCGATAGCAAAAAATCCGCATGCAATATACCATCTGTCAGCGGTTTGTTGGTTGCTGTAAAAATTATAGTCTTTTGTCCATTTCTTTTTTTATCCACATCGTCTGAACGATTTCAATTACATCAGATGGCAATTGACCTAATTTTTTTGCCTGCCACTCTCTTTCTTTTTCTATATCCTTTTTTGCATGTTTTATAGCTTTAATTGCATAAAATGCTCCTCCAAGAGAATGATCTGCCATATGAGCAGCTGCAACGGTTTGTCCAATGGAACGGGCTATTGCTTTATAAACAGGATTTTTTATTTGTCTTGCCATTGCATGGGCATCTGATGAAGCCTTCATGGCATCGCCGGTTGGAACAATATCGTTCTCCCATTTTTTAGCTGTTTCCAATGCATACAGCAGCTTTTTATCAATCTCTTTGTCAATAAGAAACAACACGTGTTCAGAGCATTCTATTGCCCACTTCATTAACATCCGATGATTCTCTTTTTTCAGCGGACCTCCGCGATGTTCAGCAATAAACGGGTATCGTTTGGATTGTTTTGCTGACCTTTTTCGATTTCTATCCTGCATACGAAAATTCCTTTTTTTCAATAGGAGTCTGTTTGTCTATCAGCGACATTTTACAATAACCGCTCATGATGTCACAGGAACGGGCCTTCATTAAAACCGGTACCCGATGCGTATGCCCGGCTCAAGGCCCCATGGTGCCTGCTCCACTTCATCCGTCCCGATTTTCACGGTCCGGTTGGTCAGCGGATACAAAATGCTGACATTGGGATGAAGGGTCAGGTGATTCCACAATAACCAGGTATACCCCAGGGGTACGCCGATGAATAAGGTGTTAAAATGCCCGCTCTGCTGATTTACAGAGGTTGTAACATCGTGCATGGAAAGTAAAACCAGGATTCCGGCACTCCACCTTTTCAGATCACGGTGTGAAAAGATCTCCCCCCTGTATCCAAAAGCCGTTAGCCTATCTTTTTGAAAGGATTCTTCGGTCAGATGCCTGTCATTTATGTCGATACGGGCAAAAACGAGCGAGTGTTTTATTCTTCCGTGACCAACATATCCGTTCACATTAATGCTGTGCCATTGGCCAATGCGTGGCGCCATAAAATCATATTCAATGCCCCATTTCAGCGCATTCGTTGTCTTTTCCTGGGCATGAAGCGATACTGTCATCAAAAGAAGAATGATCATTATGCCGGTAATGACTGAGTGGGATGATGTTTTTCTTGTGCTTTCCTGATAAATCATAGTTCTCCAGGTTTTGAAATATTATAAAAAAAATGGTTCCTGGTTGTATTGACAACTTCTTTGGAAAAGGGATGCAATATACAAAAAACTCTTTTTTGGATATTCCTGAAAAGTTAATCGTTGCAAGGGTTTTTTTCCTGTCAAAGGTCTTATTATTTATAGAATTGCTTTTTCTTTGCACACGGAAACATAACCTTTACCGGTATCGTATATTAAGTATAACTCAATTTTTTTCATTACACATCAATAAAGAGAAAGAATCATCCCGTGAACATTTTCAGATTATTTACAATATCATTGACAGTTTTATTTTTTCATGTTCAGATTGCCCTTCCGCAAGATGACAGTATTATATTCAGTCATCCTGCCGGCTTCTATAGTGCTTCTTTCACCCTTTCCCTGACTTCATCCAATGGGGCAGCCAGTATTCTTTACACCATCGACGGAAGCAATCCGCAGACTTCTTCCACAGCTGTTCAGGGCGGGACCCAGGCAAACATAAGTGTTAATCCTGCCAGCATGGGCAACAGGCCAAAGACTCCGGCATTCCTGGTGAGGGCTTCGCTGAAATGGGCAGGGGACTCGGTATCATTTCCTGTTACACACACATACATTTTCCTTGATCAGGTGAAGGCCCAGAAACATCCCGGCGGAGACTGGCCGACATACAATGTGAACGGTCAGATTCTTGACTTTGAAATGGATCCCGACGTGGTTAACAGCGGCCTGTATTCCGGGGAAATTGACGAGGCTTTGCTCGACATTCCGTCTGTGTCGGTGGTTACCGACCTGGCCTCACTCTTTGATCCTTCAACCGGCATCTATGTCAATGCATACGGCCATGGTTTTGAATGGGAACGTTTCTGCTCGGTTGAATTAATTAATCCAGACGGTTCTCCGGGTTTTTCGACAAATGCAGGATTGCGCATCAGGGGCGGATGGAGCCGGCATAACGACTACCCCAAGCATGCTTTCCGCTTGTTCTTTCGCGCCGAATACGGGGCCGCCAAGCTGGAATATCCGCTGTTTGGTGATGAAGGCGTCAGTCAGTTCGATAAAATCGACCTGCGTTGCGAACAGAATTATTCATGGGCTAACTATGACAGGGAACATAACACCTTTGTAAGAGAAGTATTCTCGCGGGATACGCAGCGTGACATGGGACAGCCCTATACCCGGAGCCGCTACTATCATCTTTACCTGAATGGCATGTACTGGGGTATTTTTCAGACCCAGGAACGTTCTGAGGCGCGATACGCCGCTGATTACTTCGGGGACAGCTCCACCGATTATGACGTGGTAAAGGTGAACACCGAAGACTATAATTATCGGATTGAAGCAACCGATGGGACGCTGGCCGGCTGGGGAACAGTTTACAACTTATGCAACGCCGGATTTTCAAGTAACGCGAGTTATTTCGGGTTGATGGGGAAGGATGCCTGGGGTAATTCAATGAAGGATTCGGAAGTCCTTGTGAATATAGATAATCTGATTGACTATATGCTGACCATTTTCTATACCGGCAATTTCGATGCGCCTACGTCTTCTTTTGGCGGTAATACCGGTCCGAATAATTTTTATATCATCGATAACCGCAATGATAAATCGAAAGGATTTATCTTTTTTAACCATGATGCCGAGCATGCTTTGATGGTAGAGCCCGTAGGTCCCGGATATGGACTGGAAGAGAATCGCGTGAGCCTTAACATGAATGTATCATCCTTTTCGGCTTTTCATCCGCAATGGCTGCATCATAAACTCACCGCCAACGCGGAATACAGGATGCATTTTGCCGACAGGGTGGCTCTGCATATGACAGGGAACGGGGCCCTTACGCCTTCAAGATGCCTTGAAAGGTTTAACAAACGTGTTGATGAAGTTGAAATGGCCGTTATTGCCGAATCAGCAAGGTGGGGTGATGCAAGAACTTCAGTTCCCTACACAAAAGATGCTACATGGCTGCCGGAGATTGAGACCGTTCAGTATGAGTTTTTCCCTTACCGTACCGGTATTGTCCTTGACCAACTTAAACAGGCCAATCTTTACCCTTCTTTGAGGCCTCCGACAATTAGCCATTCAGGTTCAGAAATCCTGGAAGCGCATTATTATGCCGGCACTTCATCTGTTCTGACCATAAATAATCCAAATTCATCCGGAGACGTTTATTATACCATCGATGGTTCCGATCCCAGGTTGATTGGTGGTGAGATCAGAAACAGTGCCATCAGGCTTGATGGTGGTAATGCCATCACTATAACCTCTCCTGTTGTTTTAAGTGCCCGCGTATTTAACGGCACTTCATGGAGCGCCAAACGGCAGATTAAAATCTTTTCTGATAACAATGATCTGAGTCAGTTCAAAGTAACTGAACTGCATTATCATCCGGAAGACATCATTAACGGTACTGACACAGTTTCGGGGCAGTATTATGAGTTTATTGAATTTAAAAATACGGGTGAGGCAATAATTGACCTGTCGGGATTGGTACTCGATTCGGCGGTTTATTATGAATTCCCGGCTGGATATCTGCTCACACCGGGGCATTTCTTTGTTATTGCCACAAAGCCAAGCTATTTCTATGATAAATATGGCAAGGTGGCCACCGGAAATTGTAAAAACTTCTTTGATAATGCCGGTGAGTATGTATTACTGCATGATAAACAGGGGAACAAGGTGTTGCATTTCCTTTATGATGATGCATTACCGTTTCCTGTTGAAGCTGATGGAGAAGGGTATTCACTTACCGCCAGCGAGATCAATCCGACCCGCGATCCGAATGATTATCTTTACTGGAAAGCTTCTGAGAGAATTGACGGCTCTCCCTTTGCTGATGATCACAGCCTGGTTGGTATTGAACCATTAACAACCATTATGGACGATTTCAGGCTGTATCCCAATCCGAGCAGCAGGTTTATGGTTGTTGAATGTAATCAGAAAAACATTTCGGAAAGAAATCATCTGACCATTGCAGGTCTTACCGGTTCGATGGTTTATGAACAATGGTTTGCGGATAAGCTTCTGCTGGATCTTTCTGAAATTCTTCCGGGTGCAGGATTATATTTGGTAATTGTTAAGAATGTTTCCGGAACCCAGACAGGCAAGATTGTCTTCGCACAGTGACAATATTATAAAATGAAAAGGCACAAGCGGACGCTTGCGCCAGTATGAGACCAGCAGACCAG
>JAFGTR010000082.1 GCA_016934055.1 Bacteroidales bacterium
AGGTTATTGTCTTTAAATGGCCGCTAACATATGTGTAAAACTAATTGTTCTTTTTGTGTCATTTTGGGAGGATAAAAGAATTGTTTTTATATTTTATTAGGTTCATCAGGCGTGTTTTTTTTGTTTTGAGGTTAATGTGTTTCTGTTTCAATAAAAATTAATTGCATTTGTGATTTGTTTAACCCGATTCCTTAAGTCTGTTCAAAGCTTCGCCCTCCAACTCACAGCCGGCCAGTAAATTAAACCAGCATTAAATGTAGCCTAAAAATCTATTCTGTCAAAGAATTCATGGGATTATTTATCACTCCCTGATAAATTCGGACTTATACCTTATTTATGAGTACCTGCCTTGTGGCATTGTGTTGTAACGTTTTATGGAAATCTTTAATGGGTGTATTTATTTACCTTATTTGGGATGATATGATTATCTTTTTAGCCGCTGGTATAAAATATTGAAGATGGACTTTTATATATATGAAATACTGACTGTTTGCATTTTCTTTGAAAAAAAGCAAACTGTCAATCAACCTGCCGGTAAATTCGTATGAGTATCAGGTTCTGCAGGCCTATTTAACTTTAATGTGTTAATGTAAAATACTGATCTTGTGTGTTACAGAATAATCAGGATATTCCAGAATAATAAAATATACGCCTTCCGGTAAATGACTTACATCAATCTTATATGTGGCATTTGAATCATCTGCCTTCAGATTCGACTGATATACCTTTAGTCCTGTCATGTCGGTAATCGCAACTGATAGCGGTATTTCATCCTTGTTGATGTCCCTGATATTAATCTCCCGGTGTGCAGGTACCGGGTAAATCTCCATATCATCAGCTCCCGGGAGGATTTCTTCAAAACTGTTCGTGGTCGTGTCATCAACCGAAAAGAATTCTTCAGGTGTTATGGCAGCATGGGTAACTTTTATGGCTCTTATTGCCCCATTATACCAACGTGCCAGATTATACCTGGCCCCTACCGAAGTTTTGCCTGATGTGTTGAATATTTTTGATGTGTAACCGACGGTGCCGCTCAATTCCTGCTGACCGTTTACAAAGGTCGTGAAATGATTGTCCTTGTACGTCACGGCTGCATGCATCCATTGGTCTGCCGGATGCGTTTTGGTGTCGTCAATAAGCGTAAGACTTTCTTTATCTGTTTTTAAAAAGCCGTCAAAATACCATTCTCCGCTTGCTGTTACCCTTATCTCAATCGTCATCCTCGGACCATTGGCATCATCAGGATCCCAGAAACAAACAAAACGGGGTTCGCTCGTTATGTTAGGCTCACCACCTGAAGGTTTGAACAAAACCTCAAATGTAAACTCTTTTGCATCGCCAAATGGATTATTGTTTATAAAAAGGGCATCGTCAACGCCATCAAAGAAAACAGCCTGGCCTTTTTCCGTTTCAACAACTGACGGATTACCGTATTTTGTAACCTCATAACCACCGATACTGCTCAGTGAATTAATATCCCAGTATTCATAAAAAACAGTATCAGCATCATTTGCAATAGTTGCACTTCCTGCACACACCAACAAATACAGTGTTATCAGATTGAGATATTTCATTTTTTATAATCAATAATGTTAAGAGATTAATGAACCTTTTTTTCTTCTGCTACCTTTTCAGCAAGCTTCATGGCATTATAAGCATTCACAATACCACCGGTTTGTGATAAACGCCTGAATTTTGTCTTTTTGTTCCTTTTGCCTTCATCAGCCGGATAATATACTTTTAGTTTTTCAAAACGTGCGGCTGATTGCAGGATGATATCCTTTATTTCGGATGCCTGAAGTTCGGGGTAATACGACCAGACTAATGCGGCAACACCTGAAACAACAGGCCCTGAAAAACTTGTTCCACTGGCCAGATTGTATTTATCCTCAGGATAAAGGGATACAATATCAACACCGGGGGCAAATACATCAACATTTTTACGGCCGAAATTTGAGAAGTCAGCTACAAAAAATTCATCCGGGATGCCCGTAGTGGCTCCGACAGTAATGTAGTTTGAAGCCATAGTGCCGTCGCTGAATGCCTTTGTCGGATACTGCATCGTTTCATCAATGTCATTGGCATCATTTCCTGCAGAATGTATAACAAGAACATTTTTTTCCCCGGCATACTGAAGGGCTTCGTCAACAAACTTCTTCTGGGGTGAGAATCCTTTGCCGAAACTCATGTTGATAATGTCCGCACCATTGTCAACGGCATAAAGTATGGCAAGGGCAATGTCTTTATCATATTCATCCCCGTCAGGTACAGCACGCAGAATCATGATCTCGGTATTTTCAGCAATGCCGTTTATACCGGTTCCGTTATCCCTTGAGGCTGCTATTATGCCTGAAACAAAAGTGCCGTGTTCCGATGATGGCCCTTTGACATCATTGTTACCGTAATCTGTATCCCCAATATCAGTCGGATCATCTGACAATATTGCCCTGTAATTAACATCAGGATTTAATTTTTTATTCAGGTTGTTGCTGTTGTTTTGCTTATATTCTTTAATCGATTCAGGGGTTAGCCCGTTCTGGTAAACGTAGGAAAGAAATTCTACCGACTTCCTGACTGAATCAATGTTTGTATTTATGTGCACAAGATCAGCAGGAACCAGGGTGTCTTTGTCAAGATAGACTTTAACGGTACGGACTGCATCATCCCAGGCTGATTCGAAAAATTCAATATAGTATTTTTCAGTCTCGTATTTAGTCCGCTCTCTCCGGTATTTTTCGCGGCTGGCAATATAATACCTGTATGTGTTTCTTTCTGCTTCAGGCAACTCATTGATGGTTTTGATATCTTTATACAGTGAATCATATTGTTTGTAGATCCTTACATATTCGTAATTCTCGAAATGAATATTTTCACCATCACGATTGCCTAAAAAATTCCAGCCGTGATAATCATCAACATAGCCGTTTTGGTCATCATCTGTTCCGTTACCGGGGATCTCATCCTGGTTGGTCCATATCTTGCCTTCCAGTTCAGCATGATAAATATCAACACCGCCATCAATAATAGCAACAACAACTTTTTTACGGGGCGCAAGGTTCTGAATAATCTCATTATAAGCTTTATCAACACTGGCTCCCTGCACATTATCGTTGACCGGGTCAAGGTTATACCAGTTAATCTGTTTTGTGTCCAGTGAGTCCAGTGATGCAAACGGACCACCGGCAAAAACAGCAGAAGAGAAAAAAATGAAAGAAATACGGGAAAAATGCAGGATGTTATGCCATGGGAGATAAATTCTTTTGCTGATTCTCATATAGATAAGCCCTGTTATAAAAAATTTCAAGTATACAAATATTTTTTGAATTGTTGTATGATAATATATTTACTCAATTTTTATATACTAACATTCCTTACAAAAGTTTGTTTTTTTACACTATAAAATATACACAGGGGAAGGGCATATCCATTAACTTCGTCATTAATTATAGCAGGAAATAAGCACACATCGTCGCATGGGAAGGAAATGTGTTCAAAGGAAATTTTTTACGGTTTATGGATTTTTAATCGCAAGATTAAGGGACTAAGGGACGCAGGGACTGAGGGATGAGGGGAGGTTCTCGCACTTACCGGGTCAGGCGTCCGCTTGGATTAAAATTAAAGATCAAATATCAAATATCAAAGATCAAAGGTAAAAGAAGACTACAAACTTAACGACATCCAGCCTAACAGCCTTCTTGACCATCAGACCATCAGACCATCAGACCATCAGACCATCAGACCATCAGACCATCAGACCATCAGACCATCAGACCATCAGACCA
>JAFGTR010000083.1 GCA_016934055.1 Bacteroidales bacterium
CTGGTCTGCTGGTCAAGAAGTCTTTAGTCTTTAGTCTTTAGTCTTTGATCTTGGTTCTTGGTTCTTGACTCTTGGTTCTTGATTCTGAAAATATAAATGCAAAAAATGATATACTTTATCCATTTCCGAAATGATATCCGGCAAATTGTCCGTGATCCGATTATGCTTATGTTGCTTTTTGTGCCTTTGTTGCTTATTTGTGTTTTTAAGCTGTTGATTATTTTTCTGGTGCCGGCTCTTATGGCATGGCTTAGTTTTGATCTTTCACCTTACACTACCTATGTTCTTTCATTTGCATTGTTGATAAATGCAGGTGTGTTAGGCATTATAACAGGCTTTTTGATGATTGACGAGCGCGACGGGAACATAGTTGAACTGATGTCGGTTACACCGCTTGGACGCTTTGGTTACATTGTCAACCGGCTTTCTTTTGTGGCCATTATAATCATTGTCTATAGCTTTATCACAATTTATGTACTGAACCTGTGCGAAGTGAATTGGCTCATTGCCGTATACCTTGCCCTGCTCATGGCCTTGTACTCGGCCATAATCGGCCTCATCCTTTTCAGCGGGGCCGATGATAAGGTGAAAGGATTGACCTTTGCCAAGGGTTTGAATATTTTAAGTTTCTTTGCTCTTACCGATCTGCTTGCGCTTCCGTGGCTGACGGCTTTTTCGTGGTTTTTCCCGCCATACTGGATTACAGCTATGCTCAGAAGTCCGGATTCAGCTCTTGCATACGGTATGGCATTTATTGTACATGCCGTATGGTTTGGTTTGCTGGCCATAAGGTATTGGAGAAAAGGCTGAGAGCCTGAAAGTAAGGCCTGATATGCCATAAATCTTTTTCCCTGTCTGTTATTTTATACACCCCGAAATTTCCTTACCTTGCCGGTACTTTTTTATCCGGCAAAAACATGAAAGAAAACAGACCTTTCATTGTGTGTTTTTTTCTTATCCTGTCTGGAGGGTTAAATGCCTTCACACAACTTTCATATTGTCCAAACCTGGGTTTTGAGCATGGGAATTTCACAAACTGGGCAGGCCATACCTGGCTATACAGCATGGAAGTACCTGAGATCAATACTGAAAAGGTGGAGGGCTTCGTTACCAGAAGACATACCATCATCACCGATAACAACGCTTATGATGCCTATACAGGCTATGCCCTTAAAAAAATACCACCGGGATATCGTTATTCTGCACGCCTGGGTGATGTTATCATTCGGTCCCAGGACGCAATACCGCGTTGCTGGAACCAAAGTCTGCGATACACGATGACCATCGATTCAAACAATGCCCTGCTCGTTATAAAATTTGCACTGGTATTGGAATATGCCCATGATCACACCGAAGTAAATGAACCGCGTTTCCGGTTTACCCTGTTTGATCAGAATGGTGATACCATACCCGACTGTTCCAATTACAATGTCTATGCCTCTAATGAAATGGTCAGTGGTTGGCAAACCTTTATCCGGGAGGATGATGATGATCCGGTTAAATGGAGAGACTGGACAACCGTCGGGGCCAATCTGCTTGATTATTTAGGCCAGACCATCACCCTTGAATTTATGGCGGCTGATTGCGCAGAACAGTATCATTTTGGTTATGCCTATTTTGTGGCCGAATGCCATCCTCTGTATATCACTGAGAATTTTTGTGCGGGTGATTCTGTAGCCAGCCTTTCGGCTCCGGAAGGTTTTATGAAATACCGCTGGACCGATATCCATGATGCCGTTGTTGACACGCAACAAACACTATTTCTGAACAGTCCGGCTGAAGGTACAACATATGCATGCCAGATGACTTCTGCAACAGGCTGTGACGTGACACTTGAGTCAACGATTGCCCGGTATAATCCCAGGGCTGATTTTATGACAAACATGATAGACTGTAATTCAAATGCAGTACAGCATACCAATTTATCAACAACGAATCGCGGGACTTTATATTATAACTGGGATTTTGGTGACGGGAATTCCTCAGCAGAAAAGGATCCTTTATATACTTTTCAGACTTCTGGTATGCACAGGGTTAAGCTGATACTGTCCAATCCGCCTTCTACCTGTGTCGATACCATAACGAGAGATGTGGAATCTTTTTCTCCGCCTCTTGTGGGTATTGAAGGTTATTCAACTTATTGTCCCGGACAGAGTGTCTTTCTGAAGGCTTATGGTGCTTATGATTACACATGGAGCAACGGTTCTAAGGCCGATTCTGTTGAAGTGAGCGCCCCGGGAGGTGCGTTCTGGCTGCTGGGCCGTTCCAGCACAGGTTGTGTCTCCGATACCATATTTAGGGTTGTGGCAGAGGAACCCGACTGGCAATTAGTCATTGAAGGCGATACCACTTTTTGTGAAGGGGAAGCTACTTATTTATTGGCTGATGGCGCTGCCTGCTATTTATGGAGTACAGGTGACACGGCAGACTCAGTTTACTTATCGGAACCCGGGACTTATAGCATCACAGGGGCAAACACAAGAGGATGTGAGAAGTCAGCAACATTTAATATAGTTGAAGTTCCTGTTCCTGGCCTTGGCTATACATTGTCGAAAAACACCTTAGACAGTCGTAATAATCAACTCATATGCAGCAGCGAAAATGAGGCCGGCGTTCAATATGTCTGGGATATGGGTGATGGTTCAACTGAAACAGGCTCAACTGTTCAGCATACATACAATATTTCCGGAAATGAGCTGGCATATACAATCATTCTCACGGCAACAAGTCAGTATGGCTGTGCCGGCAATGCCTCTGTAATTGTTGATGTGGTCCCCTTTGTTCCCAATGTTTTTACACCAAATGACGATGGAATAAACGATATTTTTATGGCAGGTATTGAGCTGGAGATATTCGACCGCAACGGTTTGTCACTTTATAAGGGCAGTGAAGGGTGGAATGGCAGGTATAAGGGACAGACTGCTGATCCTGATACTTATTTTTATTATATCAGTTATCCTGACAGGTTTGGGCAGATGCAAATACGGAAAGGCTTTGTAACACTGGTGAGATGAAAATAATGGCATGCTGGTAAAATCAAGGACCATATTAATGTTTATATTACTGGTGTCAGTCAAAGGAGTTATGGCCCAGTCTGATATCAGCATGGCTACGCATTGGTATAACCGGGCCAATTATAATCCGGCATTCATCGCGCGGACGGAATATCTGTATGCCTTTGTAAATGCCCGTCAGCAATGGTCCGGTGTTGAAGGAGCACCCAAAGTTTTAAATGTGCAGCTGTCAGGTTATGTGCATGACCTGCATTCTGCTTTCGGATTATCTTTTGTTGCTGACAGGATTGGGCTGACACAGGCAACCAATCCTATATTGACCTATGCATACCGTATGGGACATAAAAAGAAATGGTCATTATCTATGGGCCTTTCTGCAGGTATGTTTACACATTCTATTGATGGTTCACGTTTTGATGCTGATATCATAAACGATCCTTCACTGCTATATAACCAGGAAAGAGTTATAAGCCCCGATGCCAGTGCCGGTATTGAATTTCTCAGTGAGCATTTTGTTTTCGGTTTTTCTTCCACTCATCTCTTTTCCATTGGCAAGCCGGATAATCTGTTTTTAAATACCAACCATCGTTATGGTTATTGTATATACAAGAACAATAAACTGAAACTGTTATTTTACAAAGTGGGGCTGCAGGTGGTTAACCGAAAGAATTTTATTGTCGCAGAGGGCAATGTATTTATCAGATTCAAACATCCTACAGGTCTGATGAAAGGACCGCGTGAAATTTTTGATTTAGGGCTGACATACCGTTCATCACGTCAGATGGCCTGTATGGTTGGTATTATGCTTACCCCTGATTTGCGGATTGGTTATGCCTATGATCAGAGTTTTATTACAGGATATAACAGGAACGGCACACATGAGATCATGATAGAATATCGGATATTCAGTCCTGCTGCCTCGACACGCATAAGGTGCGGAAATGAATTGTTCGGGGTCCGTTGATTGAGTGTATTGCTGAAATGGTGTGGTTTTTGGTTATGTTCACAATTGTCCACCTGAGGATACACATTCGACCTCTCCGGGGTCGATTGTTTTCTTTGCATAACAGGGCTAAAAACATGCAAACTCTCCGGGTTTGAATATGCAACAATAAAATCCGGCCATAAAGTCTAATGAATCTCAAAAATTAACGCTTGTACAACAACCCCGTCATGGGTCGTAAACATAGAAAAACATTAGCCGGCAGAGCCCGGCCCCGTCAGGGGTCATATGTTTATAGCACAACAATGGCACATCACCAACCGATCCCTTTAGGGGTCGTATGTTTATAGCAAAACATAATAATGAAAGACAAAATGCTTTCTTGTAAAACCTCATGAAGATTATAAAAATTATTTTTAAAATAAATTTGTAATTGTATATTTACTCAAACATAAAATGAATACTCATGGCAGAAAAAAATCTGGTTTACCGCGGAAAATCAAAAGATGTATATGATATTACCGAAGGTCCATATGCCGGCAAATACAGGTTTGTGTTTACAGACAGGGCAACCGGATACATTGAAAATGGAAAGGCTGTTTTTGATCCGGGATATGATGTTGTCGTTGGTGAGATTCCCGGTAAAGGGGCCATCGCCTGCCGGTTTGCCACCCGTTTTTTTAAGCTCCTGAAAGAGAAAGGCATTCCTTCACATTACATCGATACCATAACAGATAATGAAATGATTGTCGAGCCTGCATTTCCTTTGAGTATGCCGGCCGCCTCACCTGAATTTTCAGGATCCGCTGAATTGTTGAACCTTGAATGGACATGGCGGAATAATGCAACAGGCAGTTTCTGGCGGCGATATCCGTTTGTAAGACCATGCAAAAACATTCACAAAGTGGTTGAAGCATGGACAAAGGGCGACAGCGATATTCTCATTACTTTGGAGGCTCTGGAAGAAACAGGTGCCATGAGTAAAGATGAAATAAACCGGAGTGTTGAACTTGTGAAGGATATTGCGGAAATCGTTTCACAGGAATTTGCATCCAGGGATTTGCATGTTATTGATGGTAAATTCGAATTAGGCAGGCTGAAATACGGAGACGGCAAAATTGTGATCATCGATGAAATATCTCCCGACGTATTGCGCGTTTGCAGGGGATATGCTCCTGATGACAGAGGTGACTGCAAAGCATACAAAGATTGTGTGGTAACAAATTTCACTGATGGCAAAAGAACGATAAAGAACAAAAACCAGGTTGCTGCTGCTGATTTTATAAATATTTTTCTTTAGTTGATCTGTTGCGTTTATTCATTATTGCTTTTTTATAAAGCTGAATATATTCTCCGGCACTGTTTTCCCATGAGAAATGCTGTTTCATGGCATTTTTAATAAGCTTTTTAAAGTGGGGCTTTCTGTTAGTGTATGTGTCCAGTGCCCATGCAACAGTATTATAAATAGCTTTACCGCTCAGTTCCCAAAATTTAAAGCCGGTGCCTTCTCCGGTTTTTTGATTATAGTTTTCAACGGTATCATTTAATCCTCCTATTGCCCTTACAACAGGCAGGGTTCCATACTTCATCGAATAGTTCTGGTTTAAACCACATGGTTCGGATACAGATGGCATTAAAAAGAAATCGCTGCCGGCTTCAATCAAATGGGCCAGTTCGTTGCTATAACCAATATAGATACCGGCTTTACCCGGATAGCGGTGATACAAGCTGTCATAAAGATATTCCAGCTTGTTATCTCCTGCTCCAAGCAGGACAAATTGAGCGTCCATATTATTCAGCATGGCTTCCATACATTCTGACAAAACATAAAAGCCTTTCTGTTCAACCAGCCGGCTGACCATCCCAATAACGGGTATTTTTTTTAACGGCTGAAGCCCGAATTGTTTTTGTAATGCCCTTTTACAGTTTTGTTTTCCTGTCATATCACTGACAGAATAATTTGCCGGGATCAGGGGGTCTGTTGCCGGATTCCATTCTGAATAATCAACACCATTCAATATACCAACATAGTCTTTGCCCCTTTTTTTAAGAGCATGATCTAGTCCGTGACTCCCAACCGGAGTAAGGGTTTCCTCAGCATATCCTTTACTTACGGTATTGACCATATCAGCGAAAAAGATACCGCCTTTCAGGAAATTTACAGCATGCATGCACTCAAATTTATCCGGTGTGAAATCTTCTGCCGGTAGTCCTGTATAATGGTAATAATAGTAGTTATAACGTCCCTGATAAGCTATGTTGTGAATGGTTAACACGCTTGCTGTGTTTTCAAACAAGTGATCATCTTTACAGAGTCTTTTCAGGAAGGCCGGTAATATTGCTGTATGCCAGTCATTGGCATGAACGATATCGGGGCTGAAATTCAATTCATGGCACAACTGAAGTGCGGCTTTGGATAAGAATGCAAAGCGCACAGGGTTATCAGGAAAATCACTGTAGTCATCATTATGATATATGTGCGGTCTTTTGAAAAATGGATCATAATCAATAAAATAAACCGGAACGCTCTCCGGTAAGGTTGTTTTTCTTACACCACAGGTGAATTGCTCATGGCCCAAACTGACATTCATTTCCTGGATAACAGGCTGTATTTTGTATTTGGCCTGATGAATAAGTGAATACAATGGCATAACAATGACCACATTGTGCCCGAGTTTCTGAAGAAACCGGGGTAACGTACCGGCCACATCTCCCAGGCCGCCCGTCTTTGCGAACGGAACACATTCTGATGCAACCAGCAGTATTTTTAATGCATCAGTCATACCGGTAAGGTCACTGAGCTGTTAACTTGAGTTCAATTTTATCTTCAGATCCAAACACCAATGCAACCACAAGTGTAAGGTATTCTCTCAGTTGCCGGGTGATCAGGAAATTCTCAAGGACAAACTGCCTGGCATTTTTACCCATATGTTCTATTATATCAGGATGTTTTAACAGATAACGAATGCGTATGGCCGCACCTTCCGGCGTGTTAACCCTGAATCCGCAATGATGGTTAATAACCTGCAGCTTTATGCCTCCGGTATCACCGGCAATTACAGGCTTGCCTTTCCATAAGCCTTCGGTAACCGTCAGCCCGAAGCCTTCTTTAAGCGATTTCTGTACAATAATATCAGATCCCCTTTGCAGGGCATTTATGGCTCTGTGAGCATCAGGCGGGAGTTCCAGAATGTGCACATCGGGATCGTCACCGGCGAAAGCTTTGACTTCCTGAAGCACCTGTTCGCCTTCGGGATCATCTGATGCCCCACCGCCGGCTAAAACCAACTGCACAGGGACATAATCCTTAACCAGGCGATAGCTTTTAATAACACCTATAGGGTCTTTAAAACGGTCAAAGCGTGAAACCTGCGTAATTAAAGGATAATCCCTGGTTATTCCCCAGGAATCAAGGTAATCTGATACTTCTTTTTCCGGAAGTTCGATATTTTTTTCACTTAAAGGGTCTATGCTGGGCGGGATCAGATACATAGGATGCTGGAGAGGTTGAACAAAATCGGAAAGTGACCATATGCTGGCGTCATAGCCTTTTATAAATTCACGCAGATACTTCCATACCTGGCGATAAGGATGGCTTACATCGATGTGGCAGCGCCAAAGCCATTTGCCTTTTCTTTCCGTGCAAAAATGCAGTAAGGCAGCCGGTTGCGGATCGTGTATAAATACAACATCGGCCTGTTTGAGTTTTTCCCTGAGCCTCTCAAAATTCTGAAAATTGGTTTTTTCATAGGTTGTCAGCAATGAAGAAGATATCTCATCGCGATTACCCTGCAAGGAATTATGCATTTTCTTGGTGCACTGGTAAAATTCTTTTTCCCCTTTAATAATCTCCCATTCAGCATCTATCCCCAATTCTCTTTTTAAAGGGATGAGACGGTTTAAAATTTCTGCTACACCTCCGCCTTCCTTCGTCGAATTAATATGCAGAATCTTCATTCCTTTTATTGGATGTGCCAGTTGTTTCAGGTGATCGATTACATCATTCCCCACAACTCTGGCATATTGTTCGAGCAGACTTTCCATTATGCACCTCCTTTGAAAAAATTATGAAACACTTTAAAAACTTCCTGTCGCAGTTCATGCAAGGTTGTAAAATACGGGTCAATTTTATCAAGGCCTTCAATCAGCTCTTTGTAAGTGTTGTTGAAATCAGATAGCCATACTGAAAAATCGTTTCTCTTATCATGGGTTCTGCGGCGTGAATCGATAAAGTGATAAAAGATGCTGCCGAGAGACATGTTTTGAACTATCCCTGTCAATTCTTTTGGGTCTGTGCATATTATGCCTGTATCAAAGATCACAATCTGCGAGCGGAGAAAATGGAATTCCTGCCCGGCTTTTGCCCATGGTACATGTTCTGATTCCGATAAGCGATCCTCAATTATTTCAATGACCTCATGCCGAAGGTCCTCTATATCCTCATATGCTTTAGGGTCGATAACCGAAAGCTGCTCAGCAATTTTTGCATCATGCAGACTGTGTGATGCCCAAACGGCAAAATCATTTTGATATTCAGGATCATCAAATTGCGGACGCAATAGATTACCCCAGAAATGATAATGAATGCAGCCGGGATGGATATGTCTCAGTTTGTCGCCGAGCTCCCTGAGGTTTTGTGCTTTTTCACCTGTTGCTATGGCAATGAGGGCACAATCCATAATTCTAAATGCCTGATTATTCATCCTTTTCTGTCATATTAATTTATGATCTATATAATTATTATTCAGTATATTAAATGTTGTTTTCGGCACTTATATAAAGTTACTGAAATCTTGCGGAAAGATAATGCTTATGATTAACTATCCGGTATTATGTCAATAATTTCAATCTGCATAAACTGTTTTCAATAACTTTCTGATAATATGAGCCATCATATTTTGTGCATATGACATCAGACAACCAGGTTTTCCAAAAAAGCCACTGATTCTTCAGGTGATGAGAGGTTATATTTAGCAGAATCAGAATAGGGTCCAACTTTAATTGTTAAGGCATAATCAGGCAGTGAATGAAACATATCCTCATCTGTAACATCATCCCCCATGGCTATTATAAAGTCGTATGTTTCTTTCTTTAAAAGTCGCATGACTTCTATCCCTTTATTAATACCCTGTGCTTTTATCTCAACAACTTTGTTGCCTTTCATTATTTGAAGATTCTGTCTTGAGCATGGCATCATCAGGGCATCCACCAGTTGTCTTTCCCTGAGTTCAGCGAGCCATACATCACTGTTCCGGTAATGCCATACCAAAGACATTTTCTTTGTTTCGATATGGGAGCCCGGCGTTTTTCCGGTTATATATTTCAAGATGTTCATAATCTCCTTGTTTATTATTGGTTTTTCACTGACGTTCTTATGCCATTTCCCCTTTTCTTTATAGAAGACACCATGTTCTGCGGCAAGAAGCACATTCAGATGCCCGAGCCAGCCATCCAGAATATCAGGATTTCTGCCACTGTTTATCACCACTTTATTCTTCGGATCATGACTTAATTTATCAAGTATCTTCAGCAGGTTTTTATCAGGGACTGACATTTTCGGATCTTTGACCAGAGGGACAAGGGTGCCGTCATAATCAAGGATTATCAGCCTTTTCCCTGTTGTGTCATATTGCTTTTTAATGTCTTTTATTATCTTTTTATCAATTTGTCTGGATGATATGGCTTTGGTTTTTTCTTTTATCAGCTTTAATTCTTTAATGAAATCAGCAGTCCACTTACTGATGGTCTGACTGGCAATAACCTGCTGCATTTTCTGTAATCTTTCCATTTTCTCACCTGTAGACATCTCCATGGCTTCAACCAGCGCATTTTCGATTTCTTCGACGTTATTGGGATTAATGATAATGGCTTCTTTAAGCTCAATGGCAGCGCCGGCCATCTCACTGAGGATTAAAACGCCGGGTTGATCTCTTTTTGCAGCAACATATTCTTTTGCAACCAGGTTCATCCCGTCGCGCAGTGGCGATACGAGTGCTATATCGGCAATGTGGTAAAGGGCAATCAGTTTTTCAAAAGTAAAGCTTCTGTAAAAATAATAAATGGGTTGCCAGTTCAGGGTTGAATAATTGCCGTTGATATTTCCGATAGTTTCATCAATTCTGGCTTTAAGTTCAGCATAGCTTTCCACATTATCCCTTGAAGGGACAACAACCATAACAAGTGATGTTTTTTCGCGGTATTCGAGGTGATTCCTGATGAAATCCTCGAAGCCTTTTAACCGGTTTATGATGCCCTTGGTATAATCGAGCCGGTCAACTGACAATACCAGGCTGTGGCTTCCAAACTGACTTCTGAAGCTTTGGGCGATCTTTCTTACACTGTTATTTTTGGGGGCATTATAATGCTTTGTATAGTTTATACCCATGGGAAAAGCATCGATATGGACTTTACGACTTTCGTAACTGATTTCATCCAGATGAAATTCAAGTCCGAGAACCCTGTAAGCCGCACTTAAAAAGTGACGCATATAGTCGTGGGTGTGAAAGCCAATGAGGTCGGCGCCCATAAGGCCTTTGAGAATTTCTGCCCTTTCGGGAAGTACCCTGAATAACTCATAGGAAGGGAAGGGGATATGATGAAAATATCCAATGGCGATGTCTGGAAAATCTTTACGGATAAGGGCGGGCAGCAACATAAGCTGGTAGTCCTGCACCCATACGGTATCATCGGGTTTTATGATTTTGGCAGCGACGTCACTGAAGATTTTATTGACTTCTTTATAAGCTTCCCAAAAACGTTTATCATAATTTATCAGTGAATAAAAATAATGGCATAATGGCCATAAGGTGCTGTTGCTGTATCCTTCATAGTAGTCCTGGATATGCTCGGCACTCAGGAATACCGGGTGAAATTTTTTTTCCAGAAGCTCTTCAGTGATTGATTTTTTTATATTATTATCTTCGGGGTAGAGTCCGGGCCAGCCTATCCAGTGAATTTCATCGTCTGACTGAAGCGATCGTAATCCCGTTGCAAGTCCTCCTTCACTCCTGACAAAATGATATCTGTTGTTTTTCATTATTGCTTTTATGGGAAGCCTGTTTGAGATTATTATAATTCTCATAATTTCCGGATTGATTTGTTGTTGCACCAATATGTAAATTTACAAAATACAGGAAGCAATCAAAAGGTACTGTGTTACTTTCTGTATCTCTTGCCTGTTTTGACGGTTTTGTGGATGCTTTTGGGCAAAGCATACCGGCAGAAAATCACAAATCATATATGATATTGATCAGCTTTTTATGATCTTTTACTGATAATCGCATCCATCTTCATGCATTTTCGTATATAAATTTAGATTTTATCTTTGCACGGAATTTGCCAGTTTTATTAATCAGCTTAAAAATGAATATCTGTAAAGGAAGAATTTGCACGGCCGCGATTGCATTTGTACTCATGTTTTCATCATCTTTATCTGTACTGTTCGCACAAACGGAAACATTACGCATCAACGAATTCATGGCTCGCAACCAGACTACGTTAACAGACGAAGATAATGAGTATTCCGACTGGATAGAGATTTATAACCCGACTACCACAGCCGTGAACCTTTATGGATGGTCATTGACTGATGATATTACGTTGTTTGAGCAATGGATCTTTCCCCCGGTCAACCTGGACCCGGGGGAATACCTTGTTGTATTTGCATCGGGCAAGGACAGAAAGACATCAGGTGGTGAATTGCACACCAGCTTCAGTCTGAACGGCGATGGAGAGTATTTAGCCTTGCTGAATACCAAAGGTGTGACTGTTTCAGAATTTTCACCTGGTTTTCCCAAACAACAATCCGATATATCATACGGATATTATGAAGGTTTTTTTGCTGGCTTCAGTGAACCAACTCCAGGTGCTGTGAATGTTCAATCGACTCCGGCCATAATTCCGGCTCCGGTATTTGACAAAGAACATGGATTTTATGAGGCTGCCTTTAACCTGACAATTTCATGTGATGTTCCGGGGGCTGAAATATACTATACCACTGACGGAAGCACACCGGCATATGAAACAGGAATCCTGTATACGGCGCCGGTATACATTGAGACCACCTCCATCATCAGGGCAGTTGCCACTGTTGAGGATAAAGCCGTCAGCCAGGTGACCACCCGGACATATCTCTTTTTAGACGATGTCATCCATCAGGGAAATAATCCTGCCGGCTATCCTGCCGAGTGGGGGCCTTATACTGACCTGTCAGGTAACGCTATTGCCGATTATGAGATGGATCCTGAAATGATATCTGATCCTGCCTTTGCCAGCCTGGTAAAAGAGGCTTTGGAAGATATTCCGACACTTTCGCTCGTCTCAGAAAAAGGCAATTTTTTTTCACATGACATTGATTCATTGACCGGCGGCATTTATATCTATACGGGTGCCCCCGGTGATGAAACCGGTCTGGGCTGGGAGCGGCCTGTTTCCATAGAATTCTTTAACGCGAAGGATTCAATCGATTTTCAGGTGGATTGCGGAATTCGTTTGCAGGGGGGGCATAGCCGCCGGCCTGAAAAGAATCCCAAGCACTCCTTTTTATTGGTTTTTAAGTCGGAATATGGTCCATCGCGCCTGAACTATCCCTTGTTCGGAGATAAATTTGCACAGAGCTTTAATAATTTGATACTCAGGGCCGGCTTCGGCCTCACCTGGCTGCACTGGAATTCTGACGAGAGAGAACAGGGGCAGCTCCAACGGGATATTTGGGCCAAAGATGTTCAGCGTGCCATGGGACACCCCGCGAGCAATTCCATCTTTGTGCATTTGTATATTAACGGCATCTACTGGGGCGTATATCTGCCTTCGGAAAGAATGGATGCAGATTATGCTGTTTCATACTTTGGCGGCGATGAGACCGAATATGATGTGATAAAGGATTACATGGAATCGGGCCTTGATAATCCGGCTGTTGACGGCAATACACAGGCATGGGATGCCATGATCAGCATGGCCAACAGTGGTCTTATTACCAACGAGGCATATCAGGTCATACAGGGTAATAATCCTGACGGGACTCCTGCTTCGGAACACGAAGCCATGATTGATGTTGTGAACTTTGCAGATTATATGCTGCTGAATTATTATGGCAGCAATACCGACTGGGATCACCATAACTGGGCTGCTGTCAGAAGCCGGGTTAATCCGGGAAAAGGATTTAAATTCCTGTGCTGGGATGCCGAACATATGGTAAAAACGGTGAACGGCAATGTCCTTAACCTGAATAACGACTATTGCCCGAGCCGTATTTTTCAAAAAATGAAGGAGAATGAAGATTTCCGGCGTTTGTTCGCAAACCGCGTTGTTAAACATTGTTATAACGGCGGAGTGCTTACACCTGAGGTTACTGCTCAATTTTGGTCAGCCAGAAGTGCCCAGGTTTCAGAATCAATGGATGCTGAAGCCGCGCGTTGGGGTGATTACCGTCGTGATGTGCATCCCTGGTCAAGAGATCCCTATGAGCTGTATACAAAGGAAACTCACTGGCTTGCGGCAGAAAACTTTATGTCAGATGCTTATTTTCCTTCACGTACTGCTGTATTTATCAACCAGCTAAGGAGTGAAGGATTATATCCCCAGATCGATCCGCCGGATTTCATGATAAATGGTAATTCATTCACTCAGAATACAATTAATGCAGGTGATGTTCTTACCATGACAGCCTCCCAGGGCACTGTTTATTATACCACAGATGGCAACGATCCAGTTGAATGGCAATCTGCAGGGGGAAGCAATGAAACCGTTCTGATAGCAGAAAGCTCTGACAAAAAAGTACTGGTTCCCAAGTCGGATATTGGCAGTACATGGTTTTCGGAGCTTAGTTTTGATGATGCCGCCTGGCAGAGTTGTACCGGATCACCCGGGGCAGTGGGCTATGAAACGGGAAGCGGGTATGAGAGCTATATTTCACTGGATGTCAGAAATGATATGTATACCGGTGGTACCAGTCCTAACACCAGTTGTTATGTCCGCATTCCTTTCAATATAAATGCCGGTGATTTGTCAACCTTTACATCCCTTGTCATATCGGTCAGATATGATGATGGTTTCGTCGCCTGGCTGAACGGGAAAAAAGTGGCTGAGGCCAATGCCCCTGCTGCACCGGTATGGAACTCATCATCAACAGGAGGTCATGAGGCTTCTTCAATACAGACATTTAATATTTCAGCCTTTATCGCCGATTTGAAGGCAGGCGATAACCTGCTGGCCCTGCAGGGTCTGAACCAGAATACGACCAGTTCTGATTTCATCATATCAGCATCTCTAACAGCCAGCGATAAGGCTGCGGATGCCAGTATCTCCGGCAGCGCTGTATCCTATTCAGGTGAAATTACCCTCAATGAGTCAGCCAATATTAAAGCGCGGGCTTTCTATAACGGTGAATGGAGTGCGCTAAATGACAGGTTCTTTCTTATTCCCGATGATCTTTATGATATCAAGGTCACAGAAATTCACTATCATCCTTTATCCGATGGTATTGTTGATGATAGTGAGTTTGAATTTGTCGAACTGAAGAATACAGGAACATCCACATTAAATATGGGCGGATTAAGGTTTGTAAATGGCATTGACTTTGAATTTCCGCCCGAGACTGCATTGAAACCGGGTGAATTCATTGTTCTTGCTGCAAACAATGCCGGTTTTTATAAACGGTATGGTTTCATGCCTTTTGCTGAGTTTGGCGGACAACTTGATAATAATGGTGAATGGATTACTTTAATAAACACAACAGGTGATATTATCTGCTCGTTCCGTTTCAACGATGGTACAGACTGGCCTGATACACCTGATGGTATGGGCAACTCTCTTGTTCCGACAGATATTAACCCCGACAATGACCAGAATGATCCGTATTATTGGCGTGCTTCATACGCAACAGGAGGTTCTCCCGGCCATGATGATTTGTTCACCGCAGCAATAACAGCTGAGATGCCACAAAAACGGAATGCCGTTCTGAATCAGAACTATCCTAATCCGTTTGCTGACGTGACCTATATTGATTATCAGCTTTATGATAATGCGCAGGTTATTTTGTCGGTATACAACATGATGGGTCAGAAAATAAACACACTGGTTAACCGCCATCAGCCGGCCGGTGTTTATCAGGTTGAGTGGAATACTGCAGATCATGCGGGCAATAATGTTGCCCATGGCATTTACTTCTACCGGATTGAGATAATTTCTGCTGACCAGACTGAGGTTATCACCAGGAAGATGTTGCTGATGAGATAACGATCGCTTCACTTCCCTCTTTTCTTTGGAAAGAGGGAAGGCTTTTGCGATTATTAACAGCCTTGTTCAATTTTATGACAAGGAGAGATGGCAAATTGATAAATATCTAATTAATTCAAGTTGTCAGTTATAAAATTCTTAATATGATTTAAGAACTAAGAATCAATGTCTTTAAGTTAAGGTTTTTTTGTCCTCTCCCTGCACCCTCTCCGAGAGAGGGACATAATTCGGTCTTAATTTAACAACATTGAACTAAGAATAACGATTTTTGATTTAAGAAGTGGAAGTCTTGGTTTGTATAGTATTGATTATATTGTTTATGTATTTGACTTCATAAATCTTAAATCGTTATTCTTCAATCCTAAATCTATTATGAATTATAATTTTTATAAATAGCAACTTAAATTAATTACAATCCTGAAA
>JAFGTR010000084.1 GCA_016934055.1 Bacteroidales bacterium
AGATCTTCCTTCTCAGATCTTCCTTCTCAGATCTTCCTTCTCAAATCTTCCTTCTCAGATCTTCCTTCTCAGATCTTCCTTCTTAGATCTTCCTTCTCAGATCTTCCTTCCCCCACCCCCACACAACCCGTCACTTGTCCCCCGTCCCTTGTCCCTTTCTTCCAACATGCAACCAGACTACCAAAATGCAACATTTCTCACCTGAATTTTACAAAGGATTGCATCAATAGTGCTATGCATTGAGACACTGTTTGATGTTATTTTGATCATACAATTAAGTAAAACAAAACACTCCTGATGACACAGACTACACAAATAAGTGACAAACCATAATAAACCTAAAAAAAAGAATACGATGAAAAGAATCAGCAGCATCCTGTTAAGCCTGTCTTTTTTGCTGACTGCCACTTTAGGTCAGCAAATCAAGCTTGAATACGATATAAACACCGACAGCAGCGGTTTTGGCAGTGAGCCGCAGGCATTTGCCGAATACAACGGCAAAGTGTATTTCTCTGCCTATACTGATGCCTATGGCAGGGAACTATGGGAATACAACGGCATAAATAAGCCAGCCATGGTTGCGGATATTCACAAGGGTTATAAGGATTCGTATCCCCAGTACCTGACTGTATTTAATGGAAAGCTTTATTTTTATGCTTATGATGAGATGAATGGCGCAGAATTATGGGTGTATGATGGCATAAATCCACCCACGATTATTGCGGATATAATAGAAGGTGCACTTTCTTCAAATCCTCAATACCTGACTGTCTTTAATAATGTCCTTTATTTCCAGGCATACGATACAGATCATGGAGCCGAATTATGGAAATTTGATGGCATAAATGCACCTGTTCTGGTTGCTGACATCTACGGCGGAAAAGAAAGCTCAAGTCCGATATATTTAACACCCTGCAATAACAAACTTTATTTTCAAGCCAACGATAATAACTTTGCTAATGAATTATGGCAGTATGACGGGATTAATCCTCCGACCCTTATTGCTGATATTTATGGTGGCCTTTTTGGTTCATTTCCCTCAAACCTTACTGCTTATAATAATAAATTGTATTTTACAGCTCAAAACAATATTGCCGGCACAGAACTATGGGTTTACGACGGTGTTAATCCGCCTGACACTGTAATCGATTTATCTCCAGGCATATCAAGTTCCAGTCCACAATGTTTATATGTTTTTGATAATAAACTTTATTTTTCTGCTCATGCGGCAACTTTTTGGCAACAGAAACTTTTTGTATATGACGGAGAAACCAGGCCAAATATAGTTGACGATTCAGAATTCGGCAAAAATGTCTCAAGTCCCGGCAACCTGATTGCCTTTAAGAATAAGCTGTATTTTACCGCTATTGATAATTATTGTGAAAAACTATGGGGATATGATGGTATAAACCCGCCTGATACAATAAACCGTATCAGATTTGACGGCATGAGTCAGAAGATAACAAATCTGACTGTCTTTAAGGATAAACTCATTTTTCAGGCCGATGACGGCAAAAAAGGCTCCGAATTATGGGCCTTTGACGGATCAGGGATCCCATATTTAATTTCGGACATACGACAGGTAACAGCAAGTGCTGAACCCGGTTCACTGGCAATCTTCCGGGATAATCTTTTTTTCTCCGCCAATGACGGCATCCACGGCAATGAATTATGGAGGTATGATGGTATTAACCCTCCGCAAATGATGGAAGATATATACAAAGGATTTACAGCATCATTCCCAAAACATTTAACTGCATATAAAAATAAACTATACTTTTCAGCTCATATAAATAACTATGGTGAAGAACTATGTGTTTACGACGGAATAAATCCGGTCGACACGGTAGCCGATATTAATAAAGGTTATCGTAGTTCTTCTCCTGCTGAAATAATGGTTTATAAAGATAATCTTTATTTCCAGGCCACCAATGAACCGTACGGAAAAGAGCTTTGGGTTTATGATGGAATCAATCCGCCCGCATTGGTTGCCGATTTAAGCACGGGAGCCGGTTGGTCATCACCCGGCTATCTCACAATTTATAAAGATAACCTGTATTTCAGTGCCACTGATGGAACATCAGATTATGCACTCTGGATGTATGATGGCATTAATCCTCCAGATACCATTGCAGGTTCAAAAGCATGGTTCGGGTGGCCATCCTATCTGACTGTTTTTAAAGATACGCTTTTCTATTCCGCGAAATATAGAATTTGGTCCCATGATGGTAAAAATCCGCCTATGGAACGTGGCAAGTTGGGTTATTATACCCCAATACCGGAATGCTTAACGATATTTAACAATAAACTTTGTATTATTGGGAATGATGGGCCTTATGGCCGTGATTTCTGGGAATATGACGGAACAACCCTTCCAAAATCAATTATGGACGGATCCTTCGCCCCAACAGATCCGGAATCGAAAAAGATGACTGTTTTTAAAGACAGGTTGTATATGCAGAACTCACCTTCGGGTTTTGGTTTTGAACTTTGTGCATACGATGGCATAAATCCGCCTGAAATGGTTGAAGACATAAACCCGAAAGGAAGTTCAAATCCCTCTTCCTTATTAGAATATAGAAATAAACTCTATTTTTTCGCCGATGACGGAGTGCATGGCAGGGAATTATTCAGCCTCTGCATGCCTACAACTGCTGAAACTAATGCTTCAACCTGCGGCGACTACACCTCTCCATCTGGTAAATCCTGGGCTGTTGCAGGCACTTATACCGACACCATATCGAATGTTGCCGGATGCGACAGTATCATAACCATTCACCTTACATCGCTTAATACAACGAGCTATTGTTTTGATACTGCCTGCATAAATTATACATCGCCGGGTGGTAAAATATGGGCCGAATCGGGCATTTATACCGACACGATAGCCAACGCTGCCGGTTGCGACAGTATCATTACGATTGATCTCTTCATCAGGCCATACCTGGCAGGTGATATTAACTGCAATGGAAAACTGGATAGCAATGAAATCACAGGCATTCCTGCTTGTGAATCTTTCAGCCATGTCAGAATATATCCGAACCCCGTAACGAATGGATTCATCACCCTTGACTTCGGCCGGGAGATTGAGCAGGCGACCATAAGCATTTCAACCCTTACCGGGAATGTCATTGATATTATGCCGGTTCATCATCTCTGCAGCAGGGAGATCGATATCTCCGCACTGCTTGACGGATTGTATTTTATCAGGCTCCGTACAGATTATGGCTCATGGTATACAAAATTTATTAAATCATCCGGCAGATACTGACAAATGAGCATGAAAACTGCTTCTGCTGGAATACGTATTGCTTAGCATGAATGAATATGAATGTTGCCGGGATAGAATATTTTATCGATGCTGACCCGGGCTTCGGTAACGGGACGCCTGTTGAAATTATATCGAGAAACAGTAATCTGATTGCTGATTTTGTAGTTGACCTGGGTGGCCTCAGCGATGGTGACCATGTGGTGTATATGCGAACCCGTGATCAACAGGGTCATTGGGGCTCTTCCTATGCCCATGCCTTTTCCATGAAAAGTAAAATCATGGATAATAAAGAAGTGGTATCCTGGTTCAGGATGTACCCCAATCCTGACCAGGGAACCGTTAGCCTTATTTTTTCCGAAAGCCGTCAGGAAAGGTTGAATTTGATGATCAATGATATGGATGGAAGGATGGTCTCTTCGACTACCTTGTCCAGTATGAATACGCCTGTGACGGTAAGGCTTCCAGCAGGTGTTTACCGGTTAACTATAATTGCCGGTAATAATTCTTTCAAACAAATGTTGGTAATTCATTGACAGAGTGAATTAATCCAAAACCGACAACAATCACAACAATCATAACCACCATAACAATCACAACAATCACAACAACATGCAACCACCACAAAATTTTCAACCTCCCTTTTATCATCTTTTCTCAAAACTTCGTATATTTACCTTGAGTTGAGGCAATTTGGCGTTCCGACCAAACCGCGATGGGATCACTGTTAATGATGAGTTGCAATGGACAATCCGATTTCCATGGATGACCAGTTTCTGGCAACTGTCAACCGGATTATCGATGAGAATCTTGCCGATGAGAATTTTTCCGTTGAGGATCTGGCCAGACATGCGGGACTGAGCCGTTCGATGCTGCACCGGAAACTGATAAAAACAACGGGCAAATCGGCCAGCGATCTGATCACGGAAAAAAGGTTATTAAAAGCAAAGGAACTGCTGGAAAAAGACGTGGCCACTGCTTCAGAGATAGCCTACAAAGTCGGCTTTAACAGTCCCAGTTACTTTACCAAAGTTTTTAAAAATTACTTTCAGGCCTCTCCTGGCGATATCAGGAAGGGGATTGTTCTTCAGCCTCCGGCATCCGGAAAATCTCCTGAAAAAAAGGAAATAACCAATATTTTTCCAAGACGCAAAGGTCCGGTTTTTCTTGCAATTCTTACTTTTATTGCGGTTTCGGGAGCCGGGCTGTTTTTTTTTGTCCTCCGGGAAAAACCGGCTGAGAAATCCATTCTCATACTGCCCTTTGACAAT
>JAFGTR010000206.1 GCA_016934055.1 Bacteroidales bacterium
AGCAGACGGCAGGTCTCCCATCTCAATGAAGGTTTCCCTGTCGGTAATTCTTTCTTTCTGAATAAGGACCCCGGAGTTATTATACAGCCGGAAGCCGAGATCTTTATTCTCATCATTGGATACAGTCAGTTTTATCATACCGGATGAGGGATTCGGGTACACCATAAATTCAACATTTACCTCGCGGGCTTCTTCCAGTCCTGTCAGCACATAAATTTCAAAAGGTTGCTGACAGCCCTGGGCGACAGTTCCGGATGAACTTACGTTGGTAGTATAAGCCGCTTGTCCTAAAGTAAAACTCATTGTGCCTCCGGCACCGGCAGCATTTCCACCTGATGCAGCGATGGCTTGCTGTGCCCGCATGGTTTCATGGCCAAACAGGCAGAATACGATCAGCATCTTAGCTAAGTGTTTCATTTATATACTTATATAATGTAGTGATTAAATTTTTCCCGCAATCTCTTCAAGAACCTTAATCAATGAGGTCAATAAGGTAGGTGGTATGATATATACGGAAGGCATTTAAATAAGTTGGTACTATTTAAAAGTATATTTCACCGCTCTTGCCAAAGCAAAACATTATGCCCCCAAAACGCCAAAAAAAATAAAGACATACAGATTAACAAGTTGACAAATAAACCTTCAACTGTGTTTCAATTACCGTTCAACGTCTTCTCCCTGTGAATCTGTTTGCAGAAAAAAGATCGGGTTTATCAATGATCAGCGCCGAGCAACCTGTTTGCAGAAAATCCATAAAATATTAATTATATGAGTCTGTAAGCCACTTAGGGGCGACCTGTCAGATGTATTGGTTATGTTGTTTATCAAGAAGTCCTGCTTCAGATTACATTAATTGCAAAACATTGGTATTTTTGCTGCCTCAATGGAAGCAAAAGGATCACCGTTAGCATTAGGGACTGAGAATGTATGGCGTTTGCTGATGCAATATGCCATTCCTTCGGTCATTGCCATGACGGCCGCCTCACTTTACAACATAACCGACAGCATATTCATCGGTCAGGGCGTTGGGGCACTGGCCATCTCGGGACTGGCCATCACCTTCCCCCTGATGAACCTTGCCGCGGCATTCGGGGCGCTGGTCGGGGTGGGCGCTTCCATGCTGATGTCACTGCGTCTTGGGCAAAAAGACTATTCCAGCGCCAACAACATCCTGGGCAATGTCTTTTCGCTAAACCTGATCTTTGGGATCACATACACCATTGTTATCCTCAGCTTCCTCGATCCTATCCTCTACTTCTTCGGCGCCAGTGATGATACCATAACCTATGCCCGCGAATACATGCAGGTCATCACACTGGGCAATGTTATCACACATATGTATTTAGGGTTAAATGCCATGCTTCGGGCCACGGGTAATCCTAAAACCGCTATGTACACAACAATATTTTCGGTTGTTATCAATGCCGCCATTACTTATGTATTTATTTTTGTCTTTAATTGGGGCATACGAGGCGCTGCACTGGGGACCGTAATTGCACAGGCATCAATGCTGACATGGCAGATCATTATTTACAGCAATAAAAAGAATTTTATTCATCTCATGAAGGGAAGCTTCAGGCTGAAACGAAAGATCGTAAAGGATTCCCTGTCAATCGGACTGTCACCCTTCCTGATGAACAGCGTTGGCTGCGTGCTGGTCATCATCCTGAACAAAAGCCTTATCCATTATGGCGGCGACTTGCAGGTGGGGGCTTACGGCATCGTTAACCGGATCGCCTTTCTTTTCGGGATGATTGTGATGGGACTGAACATGGGGATGCAGCCTATAGCAGGCTATAACTTCGGGGCCGGGCAGTTCGACCGGGTAAACAGGGTACTGAAATATACCATCATAATTGCCGTGGCCGTTCTGACGGTCGGATTTCTTGTCTGCGAGTTATTCCCGGGAGCGGTAGCATCCATGTTCACAACGGACAAGAAACTGATCGACATGGCTGAGTATGGACTGCGCATCGTGTTTATGTTTGCACCCATTGTCAGCTTCCAGATTGTCGCCAGCAATTTCTTCCAGAGTATCGGCATGGTGAAAAGAGCAGTCTTTTTATCCCTGTCGCGTCAAGCCCTTATCCTGTTGCCCTGCCTGCTGATCATGCCCTTGTTCCTGGGACTGAAAGGCGTATGGCTCAGCATGCCCGCGGCCGACCTGTTATCGACTGTCATCGCCGCTTTTATGCTGGTGAGCCAGTATAAAAAATTCAAGATTGCACAATAATTTTGTTCAAAATATTATAGGTCATGGAAGAACGCTTTATTATCACCATTGGCAGACAGCTGGGAAGCGGAGGCCGCCAGATCGGGGAAAAGCTGGCTGAACATCTGGGCATTGCCTTTTATGATAAAGAACTTATACAGATCGCAGCCAAAGAAAGCGGCCTTGGAAAAGAGTTCTTTGAACAGGCTGATGAAAAAACAAGCCATAGTTTCTTCACAGGACTCTTTGGCATTGAGGTCCAGCCAGGGACAAGCATCTATTCCGGAAGTTATCTGAGCAATGAGATGCTGTTTAAAATACAAAGTGATGTGATCAGGGAGCTGGCTGCAAAAGAATCATGTGTTTTTGTCGGCCGCTGTGCCGATTATGTCCTTAAAGACCATCCACACTGCCTGAATATTTTTATCAGTGCTGATTTAAACGACAGGATCAGACGTATTGCCGAAATTCAAAAAGTACCGGAGAAAAAAGCGGCAGATATCATTGAAAAAACCGATAAAAAACGGGCCGGTTATTATAATTATTTCAGCAACAAAGACTGGGGCACAGCCGAATCATATCATCTTTGCATCAACTCTTCAGTGCTGGGTATTGAAGATACAGCAGGTTTTATTTATCGGTTTGTTAAAGAGAAGTTCGGATTGAGATAGGATAATTTATTGTTATAAGAAATTATTGTCATCCACCCCCCGCTCAGAGGGTGGATGACAAGAATGCTTTTCAAAAGAATCTATTCATTTATCCTGCCCTTTATCTCCAAAGCCTTTTCATCTTCCTGATTTTCGTTCAGAATCGTATCGACTATTGCAAGTGCCTGTTCTTTTTCTCCCGTGAGCAATAATGCTTCAGCCTTTTTATAAAGGATGGGGTTCCCCACCCTGTATGTTGCTGCATTCTTATCGTATTCAAGCGCAATATCACAACTCTCAAGAGTTTTGGCGACATCCTCCAGCTTCAGGTAGCAAGCCGCGATGTTGTCCCATGTCGCGGCAAGCTGATCGTTATAATAGGGATCATCTTTATCCGCTTCAAGCCTGTCTTTTATGGCCAGATAAGATTCCAGTGCTTTCCTGTAATCCCTGCCCTTCATGTTAATGAAGCCATTGAGTCCTTCCAGGGATAAACTTTCGGGATAAAGTTTCCTGGCCCTGTCCAGCAACCTCTGAAATACCGGTATGAATTCTACACTATCAGCTTACAGGTATAAATGCGATAAAGTATCTGTGATATCATCATCGTCGGTGTATCGTTCAACCATAATAGAT
>JAFGTR010000207.1 GCA_016934055.1 Bacteroidales bacterium
ATGCCTGGATGGCGGAATTGGTAGACGCGCTAGTTTCAGGGACTAGTGTTCGCAAGGACGTGCAGGTTCGAGTCCTGTTCCAGGCACTTAATTATTTGATGATTTGGTGATTTGATGATTTGGTGATTTGGTGATTTGGTGATTTGGTGATTTGGTGATTTGAATCAGCAAATCATTAAATAGCTCAAACTGCCCAGGTGGTGGAATTGGTAGACACACCAGCTTGAGGGGCTGGCGCCGTCAAAAGCGTGCAAGTTCGAGTCTTGTCCTGGGCACTTCCACAAATCATTTTTGCCTGATGACTGTTGTTTTACGCTAACTTCAAAGCAGTCAGATATCAAAGTGTGATTTTCTTCAGCTTTTAAACATTCATCTCCTCAGAAAAACAGGCCATATAAGCATTACCTTACTTAATAATAACATAAAATCCTGAGTTTTTCCTGAAACAGATAAATCTTTTTTGGCATTTTGTTGCCTTTTATTGATTGTTTTCTTATATTTAAAATAGCATATTAAATAAGGACATATCAGTGATTGAGAACGAAAACATATACGACAAGATACAGGAATTATTTGGTGATGTCAGCGGACAACTGAGTATTCTCGAAGATCAGATTGACCTTAATGTACAAACGGAATACTACAATTATTCCAAAAAGGTCAATGACAGCCTGAATCCTGAAGAGATCATAAAAAACAAAGATGAATTATTCCAGGCTGATTTGCCCGTTGAAGACCGGAAGAATATGCTGGTCAGACTTGCTGCAGTTGATGATATTGAAGCATACAGAACGCTGGAAAAATATATCAAAGAACCCAATCCCGGCCTCAGAGACTGGGCATATCTGGCATTACAGGAAAGCCGGATGTTAATTGAAAGCAAGATACTGGATGAAAATCAGATTTTGATTTCCACAGGTCTTGGAGGAAAAGGATTAAAACTCAGGTATTTTGTAGCCATCATTTCTTCAAATAAAATGGCCTTCACACCCTTGCAGCAAAAAATAGTCAGAGAAGAGTTTAAGTATTACATTGGAAGGTCAGAGGGGGAGCTGGAAGAAATTGTTTTCGACAATGAGATATGTTCTCTTATCAGTATAATACCGTTGAAAATACCCGTACAAACCTTATTCACAAGGATTATCACAGAATGTAACCTGTTGGGCAATTTTATACAAAACGACTTTGTTATTACCAATGTAAAAATTCTTACATCGGACGAAATCCGTATTTATATCAAATAATAAGAAAATATCAGGAAAAAAAATGTCAGATACCATCCATAGTATCTGACATTTTTTTATTCGCTTTTTTCAAGATTAACGCCCGTTGACTCCGCACCTTCAAGATCATCAAACTCAACATTGGTGTATTCATCAGTTGAATCATCATCACATGAGTCATTTTGATCCAAAACCTGAGGATTGGCGGTTTTAATATAAGAAACCACCTCGTCAAGATACTCCATAAAAGCATCAAAATCTTCCTTATACAAGAATATTTTATGCTTTTCATAATGAAAGCGCCCGTCTTTATTAAAACGCTTTTTGCTCTCCGTAATAGTCAGGTAATAGTCATTTCTCCGGGTTGCCTTAACATCGAAGAAATAAGTTCTCTTCCCTGCCCTCAATGATTTCGAGAAAATCTCTTGCCGTTCAACTTTCTCCAAAACTTCTTTTTTGTCAATTTCTCCTTCCATGATAAAGTTTGGGTATTAGTACAGGTTAATTATATCCAAAAATAAAGATTTTTTTTATATTGCATAAGCATACACCGGAATAAGTGCCTATTTTGATCTATTCAATTGAAAATCTGTCTTATAGAAAAAGCAAATCTGGTATAAACAATCAAATTGCTGACAAAGTAAACAATATCAGTCAAATTATTGATATTCTGTAATATTCATAAACCGGGCTTTTGGTAAAAAAAATATAAGAACAGATTGACAGTAATAAATTCAACGAGTTGTTTGTTAGGAAAAAAAGCACTTAATTTGCACTTCATCTTAAGAGAGGTATAAAAGGTATTACAGGGTTCTTCCGGTTATGATTAGTAGAAGGATACTAAGGATAAAAATATTGCAGATGCTTTATGCCTATTTTCAGCAAGGGGATGGGGAGATTAATAAAGCAGAAAAAAACTTACTGTACAGCATACAAAAATCATTTGATCTATATCACTACCTTCTCTTGCTTATTGTTGAAATTGCCGATTATGCTTCAGCCCGTATCAATATTGCTTTACAGAAGAAAATTCCATCATACGAAGATTTAAATCCCAACACTAAATTTATTGATAATAAAATCATCAATATGCTGAGAGTCAATATTCAGTTACAGGAATACCTGACAAAAACGCCGCTCTCATGGTCACAGACTCCTGAACTGATTAAAAAACTCCATAACAGAATAAGGATGACAGATTTTTTTAAAGATTATATGGAAAATCCTGAAAGGTCTTTCGATGAAGACAAGAAAGTCATTATGGATATATACAGCAAAGAGCTTATTTCATTTGAAGGTCTTTATCAGGTGCTCGAAGAACAAAGCATATTCTGGAACGATGAGGTAGAATTTATCATCAGCATGATCACTAAGACCATTAAGGGATTTAAGGAGAATGACCATGGCAATAGCCAATTACTGTCCTTATATAAAAACAATGAAGACAGGGAATTTGTAAAAAATCTTTTTCGGAAATCCATAATACATCAGAAAGAGTATCGGTCTATTGTGGAAAGTTTTACAAAAAACTGGGATGTTGACAGGATTGCTTTTTTGGATTTTCTTATTCTGGAAATGGCCATAGCTGAAGCTATAGAATTTCCTTTTATACCTACCAAAGTAACGATTAATGAATATCTTGAAATAGCAAAAAGTTACAGCACGGAAAAAAGCAGAATTTTCATTAACGGTCTGCTGGATAAAATATTCAAGCATTTGAAAGAAACCAGTAAAATAAAAAAGACAGGAAGAGGTCTGATTGGTGAAATCGAGACACATACAGAAGATTAATAACACTTGTCATCATAAACGAAACAGAATTTTTAATCATTAATAACGAAAACAATGAATTTCTTAGCACAGGTCATTTTAATGACACAACCGCAACCCGGACAAAAACCATGGGCAACTTTTGTTCCCCTGATTTTAGTTATGATTGTATTTTACTTTTTCCTTATACGGCCTCAGATGAAAAGACAGAAAGATCTGAAAAATTTCAGGGAATCTCTGAAAAAAGGCGACAAAATAATCACAGCAGGTGGTATTTATGGAAAAATCAACAACATTGCCGGAAATATTGTTACCATTGATGCAGGCAATAACGTGCTATTAAAAATAGACAAAAGCTCTATTGTCAGATCAGAGGTTGATATTGAAAACAACCAATAAGAATCGTATATTTCAGAGTTTAAGGTATATTTGCATTGTATACCTTAAACTTTGTGATTTGTGAAATCATTTTCCTTCCATACTATCTGGCTAACGATTAAGAAGTATTTTGCCCTTTTGCTGGATATTCAATCATTATTTCACCAAAAGGTCGTTACTTTCCTTTTCTTTGTTTTTCTGTCTGCCATTTTCTGGTTTTTTCGTGCTTTATCTCAGGAATATGAAGATGAGATTTTATATCCGGTCAGGTATATCAACATACCTGAAAATAAAGTTATAATGAACGCACTACCTGAAAAGTTGGCCTTAAAGGTGAAAGCAAGAGGAAGAAAAATATTGTTCAGTAAGCTAAACCTGAACCTTATTCCAATCAAATTTGATGTGAATTCATTTGTCACAAAAGATACAAAACCTGATTCTCTTTTTATCCTCACCAATTCTGTTAAAGATATTCTTTCAAAAGAACTGGAGGGGGTTGAAATAATGAGCATATCGCCGGATACTTTGTTTTTTAATTTCACAACCATGGGTATTAAAAAGGTTATCGTAAAAACAAAATACCGCAATAAGCCAAACATGTTTGCCACACAGTATATGATAAACGGACCTGTGATTGTCGAGCCCGACAGCATTATTATTTCAGGACCGGGGCAGCTGCTTCAGGATATTCAAAGTATATATACTGAATCTATGGATATCATCAACCTCAATGATACAATAACAATGTCAGTTGGACTTGAAAAACAGGAAGGAATTAGTTACTCACAGAAAAAAGTACGGGTTACGATACCGGTTGACAAGTATACACAGGCGGATTATTATCTTCCGGTAACCACGGTGAATCTGCCAGACAGCCTGACAATAAAGACATTTCCTGAAAGGATAAGAATCAGTTATAATGTAACCCTGACCAATTATGATAAGATAAATCCCTCAGGAATCACCCCCCATGTCGATTATAACGAAGCTGTTAAGAATCCTTCAGCACGATTAAGGCTGTTTCTTGTTGATACACCCGATATCATCACCGCTGTAAAATTTTCTCCTGAGAAAGTTGAATACCTTCTTACCCGAAAATGATCATAGCAGGTATTACCGGAGGCATTGGTAGTGGCAAGACCACTGTGTGCAAGGCATTTTCAGCCCTTGGTGTGCCGGTGTATAATGCCGACCTTGCTGCCAGGATAATTGTTGATAATCATGATGATATCAGAAATGAGCTGATTGATGTTTTTGGAAATGATATTTTCGAAGGAAACACTCTTAACCGCCCACTCTTTGCATCACTTATATTCCATAATAAAAAATTTCTGGCAAAAGCTAACAGCATCATTCATCCAAGGGTGAAGGAGGATTTCATCAGATGGACACGATGGCATAAAAATTATGATTATGTTATTGAGGAAACCGCTATATTATTCGAAAGCGGAAACAACACCCTTGTTGATAAATGTATCACTGTAATATCCCCTATTGAACTGAAAATAAAACGATTAATGAACCGACCCGGCATGACAGAAGAGAGGATTAAAAATGTTATGGAAAATCAATGGACTGATGAAAAAAAACAGGCTGCATCAGATTATACCATAATCAATGATGAGAAAAACCTTATTTTACCGCAGGTTTTTTCACTGCATCAAAAGCTTACAGAGATTAATCACAACGCTTAATATAGTAAAAATCCATGGGAAGATTCGGAAAATGGATTGGTGCCGGACTCGGCTGGACAATCGGAGGGCCTATCGGAGCACTCCTTGGTTTTGCTTTTGGATCACTTGTTGATGCAGCCAGGCTTGAAAAATTTGAAAAGCATGGCACAACCACTACCACAGGTGATTTTGTCGTAAGCCTGCTGGTGCTTATTGCGGCATCTATGAAAGCTGACAGCAGAATTCTTAAATCGGAACTCGATTATGTAAAACATTATTTGTTGAAAACTTTCGGCGATGAAGAAACATCAGAAATGTTGATATTGTTAAGAGATTTGCTTAATAAGGACATACCCCTGCATGACGTTGGCGGTCAGATCAGGCATAAGATGAATTACGCTTCACGGCTTGAGTTACTTCATCTGATATATGGCATTATCAGTGCTGACGGTTCTGTAGACATAAGCGAATTAACCATCTTTGAATCTATTGCATCATCCATTGGTGTTTCAGGCAACGATGCCCGTTCAATTCAATCGATGTATACACGATCTGCTGACTGGGCATATGATGTACTTGAAATAAAAAGGGAAGCCACAACTGAACAGATCAAAAAGGCTTACAGGCAACTGGCCATGAAAAACCACCCTGACAGGGTCGCTTACCTGGGAGATGACATAAGAAAAAAAGCCAATGAAAAATTTGCCAAAATAAATGAAGCCTATAATATCATCAAGAAAGAAAGAAATATCAATTGATTATCAATATTTTGTATTATTTTATCGGGAAACAATACAGCGAATGTTTATTGCGTTTAAAAACAGTGTCAATATTTATTTTACAGGTTCGCCAGAAATGTTATTTTTACATCTAATATTTTTCAAATCATTCACTTATGGACCTAAAAGAGACTCTTGCTATTTCAGGGCACAGCGGCTTATTTAAATTTGTGTCTCAGGGCCGAAACGGCATTGTGGTTGAGTCGTTTGCCGACAAAAAAAGATCTTTTGTTCCTGCAACAACAAAAGTAAGTTCGCTTGATGACATCGCTGTTTACACCAGTGATGAAGAAGTACCCCTTAAGGAAGTTTTTAAAACTATTTTTGAAAAGGAGACAGGCGGAAAAGCCATTGATGCAAAAACAGCCTCGCCTGATAACCTGAAAAAATACATGGAAAAGATTATGCCTGACTATGACAGAGACCGGGTATATGTTTCTGACATCAAAAAAATGATGAGCTGGTATAACATTCTTCATGAACAAAACTTATTGAATTTTGAAGAGGATGAAAAGGAATCAGAAGAAGAAAAGGCTGAACAAAAGAATGTCAATGACACTGAAAAGGCTGTGAAAACAAAAGCAACAAAAACAAAAGCAAAACCAGCTGAAAAAAAAGCTGATAATGCCGCTAAAACAAAAACATCGGCAGCAACCGCAAAAAAGAAAAGCCCCGTAAAAAAATAAAAGGTATTCAATGATGACTATTCCGTAAAACTCCTCTCTTCTGACAGGAGTTTTGCTGTTTTACAAATTTATGTTCCGTCAATATCAAAGTATCATCATGCTTAACTGTTCATCCTTTAAAACAATTCTAACATTGCTGAAGACCATATTCAAAAAGACTTAACAGTTTTTAACATTTTTTTTTAAACAAAATTGGTTCTCAGGTGTAACTTTGATCAATACAACAGAGTATCTATATACAGCAGTAAATGGTTTATATAATGAAAACACGTTTCTTCACAATTCTTATACTTTTATTTGCCTTCATGCTTAATATGACAGAATGCCTCGCTCAGAAACCGGCAAACATAACCTCGGGTATCGAATGGACTGAAAAAACCTGCAATTTTGGTAAAATACCGCAGGGTAATCCCGTTATAGCTGAATTCCATTTTAAGAATCCAAGTATGGTACCTCTTATAATCTTTGCAGTTAATCCCTCTTGTGGCTGCACGATTGCTGATTATTCAAAAGAACCCATCCAACCCCAGAAAACCGGTGTTATCAAGGTTACTTTTGATGCCAAAGATACCGGTTACTTTCAGAAATCCATTGCCGTTGATACTAACGCAGAAGAAGGCAGTGAGACCCTTATCATTAAGGGAGAGGTTATTAAATGATTCTTATATTAAGAAGAAATCTTTAATCTTCAGTCTTTCATCTATTATCTTTAGTCTTAGATCTTAGATCTTAGATCTTAGATCTTAGATCTTAGATCTTTTGTTTTGCTTCTTGATTCTTGCTTCTTGCTTCTTCTATTCCTGCATCTTTTCACCCATGCATTGCCTTATTAGATTCTTCTCTTCCTCTGTAAGCCTGTAGGTGTTTTTCCTGTATTTTCTATTCAATATTAGAAACTGATTGATGTTTTTTTCAAAAACAGATGAAAACTCAAGATGAAGTATTGAATATATCCTTTTTATTTCACTTACAGGATCATGTTCCAGATTTTCAAACCTGACTTCTGCAAAATTATGCTCATCAAGATGCTGTTTTTCAATTTCAACGTAATCATCAAAAGATCGCAAAACAGAAGCAACATCAGCAATTTCGGGTTTTTTCCAGTACCTGTTTAAACTGTTGTCTGCGGCTACTGCATTCCACATTTTGATGGTAGACGGGATCACTTCAAATGGATGACGGACTATATAAATAAGTTTTGCACCCGGGAACATAGCAGCCAGCAGGGATATACGCATTGTATGAAAAGGATTCTTTGATATGATCCGTTCCCCGGTCATTAAAGTAATTTTCTTATAGAAGGTCATCAGATTATTTTCCCAGGATATCAGTTTTTCCCCTTTTGGAATATATTCATCATAATATTTTAGAAAATATTCATGTTTCGGGGGAAATATCAGTTTCTCCAGCGGACTTTCAGATCCCATCCTGATGAGGGCAAATTCATCTTCCTGAGGTTCCTCGGGCGACAGCACCACTTCATCCATTGGCCGCTTTTTTGGCATCAGCAATTTCATCAAAGGCACATAATATTTGGTGCTGAAAAGAAAGTGGTCGGGAATTACAGTCTGTACCATAGAAGGCGTGGTAAATTGAGGATCAAGACTTATCAGCTGATGTAAATAAGTGCTGCCGGTTCGCCAATGTCCGATAATGAAAACAGGAGGTTTATCAAGAGTTGTTTTTCTAACGGATGCAGAAAACAATTTTCTTTCAACCCTGGTCAGAACAGATGAAAAAAAAGCATTATAAAACAACACAAAGAGCTTCAGAAAGTATTGCGGATAAATGCAAATGCTGTTTCTTGCAAGCAATCTGATCAAAACGGAAAATCTTATCCCTGTTAAAATATGAATAACCTTCATCAGATAAGTTTAGTTTCAGGATGAATAATAAAATGGCTGCACCTTATAAAGATTACTATAAAAAAGATTATAGATTATAGATCAATGTCGTTAAGTTAAGGATTATTTTTGTCCTCTCCCTGCACCCTCTCCGAGAGAGGGACATAATTTGGTCTTAGTTTAACGACATTGGATTATAGATATAGATTAAAGACTGAGTCTGATCCGAAAATGCAAAAATTAAGAATGCAGCTATCTAATTCAGGCGTCCATACGAACATCATTTTTGGATTGCTGTGAATACACAAAATCCGCTATGGTATTAACAGTATTGACAATATGCCGTGCCAGATTTTGGTCATCCATCCTCACATTGAATCTTTTCTGAATGGCAATAACAACCTCAATCACATCAATGGAATCGATGGTAATTATGTTATCCCCACTTAATAAAGGAACGTCATCAAGAATATCTCCGGGATTGATGGTTCCCATATTCAACGTATCAACGATTAATTTTTTTATCTCAAACCTGATCTCCTTTAATGTATTTTCTGACATAAATTCTTGTATCAAAATGCACTATGCGATTATTTGTTTCAATTCTTTAAAAAAGACTTCTTCAAGATCCGCTTTCTCACGTATCATATCCCCCATTTCCCTTAGTCTGCCATTATTAAGATCCCGGTTTTTTGCCATCCGGGCTGCAAAGAGAGAGATTTCCCTCCATCCGTCTCCTATATCGAGCAATCTCTTTGACAGTGTTATTAATTCGGGTTTGTTTAAAATGGATGCAGCTTCACGAAGGAATGAAGCATAAATATAACGGAATCCGGCTCCACCTGTACCCTGGTCTTCCAATAAAATATTGATTTTAAATATTTCATGAGCCAGTTGTTCTGTATCCCTTGCATATTTAGGCCACTCAACAATTTTATCAGCAAATCTGCGGATTCCTTTAACGCCAAGAAAAGGTAAAGGAATTTTAAGCATATTAAAAGCGGTATTTTTAATACCTTTAATTACTTCCTTGTTGAAATCCAACTGATGTGGTACATTGACAGGATAATACATAAATCCATGTGGCGCCATACTGCCCCGGGCAAACCTTCCTTTACGAAGAGCACTTCTGCTAATTTCAGCAATCTGGGGATGATAACAATCGCTTACAATGTAATTATCACCTTTCTTTCCTATTATCGTAAGAAAATGCACGTTGATATGAATACGATACCAGGATGGAAAATAGTCAAGATAAAAGAAATCAACCTGCACGGCTACCGGTTGATTCTGTTCGAGCAGTTTGTCCAGTTCCTTTTCAGCTTTATCCGGATTACGGAATTTTTTGGTGACAAATTTAATACCAGTTCTTTTCGCAAAGTTCTTCCGGATATGGCCTGGTCTGATTCGCGTGATAACGGAGGGGAAAGCCAGCATTGGCGTTTTCATATAGCCAAAAAAAATACCACTGGAAATACCAAAAACCATGGGTTCTGAAATTTTCAGACCATGATGGTTTAATAAGGCAGTTAAGGTACCCGACTCGCAATGCGCGGCCATGACATGATTGAAAGGGATAATACTCATGGCTTGTTCAATTCTGGTTTGGTAATGACTACAAAAGCATTATTTGTCTCAACCTGTGATATTGTAGCAGGTTTTGCCATCTCCTCTTCATCAATAAAACTCATGCGCCATTTCGAGTCCTGACGAGTTGAAATGATCTGAAACAGGTTAGCAACAGGAATGTTAAAAACATCGGCATAACGTTTCAACTCATAAACATGGATATTGGCAAAATGTTTGGGAGTAAGATGCTTTTTTACTCTTCGCAAAGGTATCTGGACTCTTGCAGCCAGTTCTGATACAGTAAGTTCCTCAAGGGTCATATACAAATAAATTGGGCTAATCTCGCCGTTCTGCAATTTCTCATACATAGACTTTTCAAGATTTCCCATAAGATAATGAAATTCATCAAGATAATTTCTTGCCATATAAGAGCCGGTTTGAACAGGTCCGATGTCCTCATCATTCTTTTCAGCATACAAAACAAGCTGGTGCTTCTTAAAATCAACCAGCAGATCTTTTTCTTTCATAATTATGGCTAAGCTAGATAAACAATAAAGAATTCAACGAAAAGTCATTTTTGTTTTGAAAAAGCATTTGCCGATAAAAGTAATGAAATTCCGAAGAAAATCAATAACGGCAATAATTGAGGCAAAACAATTTTAACTCCTGCACCCCTTGCAAAAATACTGAAAAAGGCATCAGTGCCCCAACGCATGGGTGAAATGATGCTGATTTTTCTGATGATATCCGGCATCATAAAGGCCGGGACAAAAATACCGCCCATGATAGCCAGTATAACCACGATAACAGAACCCAGTGGAGCTGCCTGTCCATATGTGTTTGAAAATGTACCTATTAACAGACCAAAACCAATTGCTGCCAATCCCGATGCTATAACGATCACAACAAGTGCAAGAAGGTCAACATTGAGGGTTAAGGGTGGAAGATGACTGATCAGTGGTATAATAAACCTGCCAATGCCGATCATTAGTAAAAACTGAAGAATACAGATAATCAGATAAACAAGAATTTTCCCCGAAAAAATTGTAAAACCTGAAACAGGTAATATCAATACCCTGTCCTTTGTTCCCTGTTGTTTTTCATGGATGATGCTTCCGGCCAGTGGTAATACAATAAAGAACATGGCAAAAAGGATAAATGCCGGCACATTGTTCTTTATTATATCAGGCTTCAGGTCATAAGAACTGTTTCCGGCTGATGTTTCTTCTATTTTCACCAGATTTCTGTATGATAAAGGATTAACAGGAAATTTTATATTAACAGGTTCTTCTGCCTTTTTTTCGACAGCTGATTGTATTTGTTGCATAACCTGTTTTCGGTATGGAAAATCAGGTATTTCATCATCGAGGTCAATTAACAGCATTTGTTTTTTATAATTTGCAATCTGTTGAGCAATATCAGATTTCAATTCCTCACTGTATTTTTCCATGAACAATCGCTGGGCTGTTGATTCGATGATCAGTTGCAGCGACGATACAAGCATGTCTTTATAAATTTTCATCACGGCCGGATCGTACATCACAATTATGCCTGCCTGTTCATCAGTTTTTTTACCTCCTGATGTGTCCTGAATTCTCAGCCGGGCAGGTGTCAACAATCTTTCTGTAGAACCTTCAGGAATAACGACCATCATCTGATATTTACCGCTGAATACGTCATGCTCAGCTTCCTTCTGTGAGGTATATGTCACCAGTTTAAAGCTGATGTTTGCTTTCAATTCACTTTCTATTCTGTTACCAAGGTGGGATGCATCGGCATTGACAATGATTATTTTCATTCCGGACTCTCTGCCAATCAACACCTTTTCCTGTGTCAGTGTAATGACAACCAGCATCACCGCTGGCATAAGGAAAAGGATTGTAAGTCCGGGCAAATCGCGTATGAGTTGAAGATACTCTTTGTAAACTATGGAGAAAAACTTTCGCATTTTATAATGTTCTGAAGTCCTGTTCATTCATGACTGTGATCTTACATTCTATGATTAACCTGAATATGTTAATGCATCAGCCTCTATCAATGTACCGTCCCTACAGGACTTCCTGCTTTTCGCACCATCTTTTCCCGGGCTAAAGTCCGGTTCTACCGATTTACAGTCACTACGGGACACTATGTGATTTTTCATCACTACGTTTCTAAATTTATCCGTCTCTTAAACTCAGACACTGGCAGGACATGCGGACACTGCCAGGTTTTTCTTCCGGTTCCTCAATCCCTCAGGTCCCTGCCGGTAAGATGCAGGAACAACTGTCCCATATCTTTATACCCGGATGAAGAAGCCACCAACTCTGTTGGTTTTCCCTCTGCGATAATCTTCCCATGATCAATAATCCCAACCCTGTTACACAACTTCGAGGCCTCCTCCATGTAATGAGTTGTATACAATATTGTTGTGCCGTTTCTATTCAGCATAATAAGATAATCAAAAATCATGGATCGAAGTTGAGTGTCAACTCCGAGTGTTGGTTCATCAAGGAGGACAAGGGATGGTTCATGAAGAACCCCGGCAATGAGATTCACACGTCTTTTAATCCCCCCGGAGCATTTTGATATTAATTTGTTTTTGTGTTCATTAAGATGAAAGGTTTCAATATAGCTTTCTGCTTTCTCTTTCAGTTTATTTCCCGATATTCCGTACATCCGGCCGAAGAACAAAATATTCTCCAAAACAGTCAGCGATGCATATAGGGCAATCTCCTGTGGGACAAAACCAATCATGTGTTTAAGCCAATCAGTAGGCAGATTAGTGGTTCTGCCAAAAATTTTAACCTCACCGGACGAATGCCCCATAATGCCGCACAGAATGGCAATCAGAGTTGACTTCCCGGCTGCATTAGGACCCAGGAGTCCGAAAAAATCACCTGCCTGTATGGTGAGATCAATACCCTTTAAAGCTTCTTCTTCCGATCCCCTATATCTCTTTTTAAGATTCTTAGTGGCAATCACAGGATCAGGATTCATGTCATAATCATATAAAAATACTACCTGGTTTACTCAGGCAAATATGCAATTTACGCTTCAAAGATCAAAAAATAAGCTTTACTTTCTTTATGTTTGCATGAAACCTCAAACAACATAAATGAAAGGCAAAATACAAATCCCACATTATCCGCCTCTGTTTTTTATTAAAATGACGGAAAGATTACGATATTTTTTTTTACGCCTATACAGAAAATTTACACATCCGAATGTAGCTGTTTTTGAGATGGTCCATCATTTCTGGCTGGCTGCTGCCATTGGTGTGGCCGGTGAGCTGGGTCTTGCAGACATCCTCAAAGAAGGGCCAAAGGCCATTGGTGAACTGGCATCGATAACAGGGACAAATGAAGAATCACTCTACAGGCTCTTACGAATGCTTGCTTCCAACGATATATTCAGGGAAAAGCATAACCGGCTTTTCGTTCTGACACCCCTGGCCAAAGCTCTCCAGGAAGATCAGGTCAAATACCTTGTAACCAGTCACCTGACAAAACTTCATTTTCAAATGTTCAGTGAGCTTATGTACAGTGTGCGTTCAGGGAAAAGCTCTTCTGTACTTGTTACCGGCAGTAAACTGTTTGATCATATCGGAGAGGACAAACAACGCAATGAATTGTTCATAAAAGCCATGACGAATGCTTCGATGATGCAGGTTGCAGCTATCATACCTGCTTTTTCATTTCGCAGATACAGGAACATTGTAGATATTGGTGGTGGACAAGGCCTGATGATGGCTTCCATACTTCAAAAATTTCCCAGGTGCAGGGGCTTCATATTTGATCTGCCCCAATCGGCTGATCATGCGTTAAAGATCATTGAAAATTATAATATTTCTGACCGTTGCTCTTTTATATCCGGAAGTTTTTTTGAGTCAATCCCCGAAGGAGGTGATTTGTATATGGTAAAGAGCATTCTGCACGACTGGGACGATGAGGCATGCCTTAAAATTCTCAGGAACATCTATAAAGCCATGCCATCTGCTTCAAAGCTTTTGGTCATTGAATCGATTATTGATGAAGGCAACGAACCATCTTTTGGCAAAATGACAGATATTCTTATGATGGTGTCTGTTGGCGGTAAAGAAAGGACAAAAGCAGAATATAGTTCTCTTCTTGCACAAGCCGGTTTTAAAATCACAAAAATATACCGGACAGTATCACCACACAGTATTATTGAAGCGGAAAAGGAACCATAGGGACGCAGAGACGAAGGGACTTAGGGACTAAGAGACCAGCAGACCAGCAGACCAGAAGACTTTAGCTAAACGTTGTGATCGACTGTGGACTAAAAAAAGACCTGGCAGTGTCCACCACAGGTCCTGCCAGTGTCTTTTTAATCCATGGGGCTATACATTATATGTTGTAGATGCTGTATCGCCTCCCCTGCCTGTCCAGTTGGTATGGAAGAACTGGCCCCGGGGTTTATCAGTCCTTTCGTATGTGTGAGCACCGAAATAATCACGTTGGGCCTGAAGCAGATTAGCAGGCAGCCTTTCAGTGCGGTATCCGTCGTAATATGCCAGAGCCGAAGCAAAAGAAGGGACCGGAATACCATTGGTAAAAGCTGTTGAAACTACCCTGCGCCAGCCTTCCTGGCTGCGTTCAATTTTTTCCTTGAAAAAGGGATCGAGTAAAAGGTTTGTCAATCCCGGATTATGGTCAAAAGCTTCTTTAATCTTACCAAGAAAAGCTGAACGTATGATACAGCCACCTCTCCACATTAAGGCTATGCCGCCATAGTTAAGGTCCCATCCGAATTCTTTTGCCGCAGTCCGCATTAACACATAACCCTGAGCGTAAGAAACAATTTTCGATGCGTACAATGCATCATGAATGTCTTTTACAAAAGCTTTTTTATCGCCTGAAAAATGAGGTTTAATACCTTTCAGTATACCGGATGCTATAACCCGTTCTTCTTTCTGAGCAGAAAGAGTCCGTGAAAATACGGCTTCACCGATAAGGGTAAGCGGGACACCTGCATCCAATGCCGATACGACTGTCCACTTACCGGTACCTTTCTGTCCCGCGGTATCCAATATCTTTTCCACCAAAGGCTTGCCATCCTCATCCTTAAAAGCCATAATATCCCGTGTGATTTCGATAAGGTAGCTGTCCAGTTCGCCTTCATTCCATCCTTTAAAAGTGTTATGCATTTCATCATATGACAGGTCCAACAGATCGCGCATCAATTGATAGGCTTCACATATCAACTGCATATCACCGTATTCAATTCCATTGTGAACCATTTTCACAAAATGGCCTGCCCCGTCTTCGCCAACCCAGTCACAGCATGGTGTTCCATCTGCCACTTTCGCTGCAATTGCCTGAAAAATCGGTTTTACATGTGGCCATGCTGCTTTTGAACCACCAGGCATAATAGATGGCCCGAGCAGAGCTCCCTCTTCACCGCCTGAAACACCGGTGCCTATGTACAGAAGACCCTTGCTTTCAATAAGTTTAGTTCTCCTGTTGGTATCAGGAAAGTGAGAATTACCGCCGTCTATAATAATGTCTCCGGGCTCAAGGACAGGAATCAGCTGATCAATCAGATCATCCACGGCCTTTCCGGCTTTCACAAGCATCATCACTTTCCTCGGTTTCTTTAGTGAAGAAACAAATTCGTTAATAGAATGAGTCCCTATGAAATTCTTACCCTTTCCTCTTCCTGAAACAAACCTGTCAACTTTTTCAACCGTACGGTTATATACGGCAACTGTAAAACCCTTGCTTTCCATGTTCAGAACCAGGTTTTCACCCATCACGGCCAGTCCAATAAGGCCAATGTCTGCTTGTTTTTCCATTTTTTGACTTTTTTTATTTATTACTCTGTTCACTTTTCACTTCTCACTGTTCACTTTTCACTGTCTTCTACATAATTGCATGACTTCACCGGTTACCGGTTACCGAATACCTTTTTCACTCTCACTCCTGCTCCACCCTAAAACCCATTTTCATCAACAACTGCCTTACACCGGAATGTTCATTCATCAGCCTGACGGTAAAAGCCGGAAATTCACGTCTGAGCGGATAATTTCCACGTTGCTTTTCAAAGGTTTCTACTGAAGCACGCAAACGCTTATCATCCAGCTCCACCTGGTAAGTAAAAAGTATGGCCTCACCAAGAATGTCTTCAACATCCATATGTTTACAATCAATCATTATGGTTGTCTTTTCAGGTAATGGAATGTTTTCCGGTTCCCAATCTTCAAGATCCAGATTAAAGAATCTGCTCAGAGCCTGAACGGCCATAGCCGTGCCATTTGCCTTTCCGTCAGCTGAATATCCTGCTATATGAGGCGTTGCAACTGATGTCATGGGCAGCAATTCCCTGTCAATATCAGGTTCTCCTTCCCATACATCAAACACCATACTCCCAATTCTGCCTGATGATTGTGCTCTTTTTAAAGCTTCCGTATCAGCAACCTCCCCACGGGAACTGTTAATGATAATGGTTCCTTTATTTAGTTTTGACAACAAGGGTTCATCAATCATATGAAATGTCTTATCAATGCCCTCAAATGAAAGGGGCACATGAAAGGTAATGATATCACACTCCCGAATTATGCTGTCGAGTGAAAGAAATCCACATACTCCTTCTTTCCTCACTCTGGGGGGATCATTGAGATATACTCTCATATGCAATAATTCGGCTGTTTTAACAACCTTACTGCCCACATTTCCAACACCAACAACGCCCAATACCCTGTCTTTTAGTTTAAAACCTTGTTGTCTTGACAGGGTGACCAATACTGAAGCAATATATTGGTTTACAGAAGAAGCATTACAACCCGGGGCATTTGTCCAGTAAATGCCCTGCTCATTGCAATAGTCTGTATCGATATGGTCAAATCCAATGGTAGCTGTTGCAACAAATTTCACTGATGATCCTTCAAGTAAATGACGGTTACATTTTGTACGAGTGCGAATCAACAGGGCATCGGCATGTTCTATCCGCTCAGGAGTGATCTGGTCACCGGGATAATATTCAATATCGGTGAAAGGTTCCAGTGCGCCTTTCAAATAAGGTATTTTCTCATCAGCAATTACCAGCATAAAGCATTATCAATTATTAATTAATTCAAGTTGCCGGTTATAAAATTCTTAAATCGTTCATCTTCTATCTTAAATCACTTATTAAGTATTTTTTTCATAAACAGCAACTTAAGTTATTTATCAATTTATTAAATTTTGCCCAGTATCATATCCATCACCTTGTTTGTCCTTTCGCCATTTGATCCATCGCTGGGGCATTTACCGATACCCTGCAACTCTTCAACGATGGATTTAATCAAATAGAATTGAATGTTCTCAGGAATACCGGGCAAGTACTCTGATCGTTTATTTTTACTTGTTATAACAACAGGTGTATTTTGAAATGTTGAAAAGCATATTGCTCCATCAGATCCCAATATTTCAATTTTATCATAATGATTTCCCGGATACACCGTAAAGCACCAGGAACCATGTGCAACGATGCCATTTTCAAATTCAAGAGTGGCAAACACAGTATCTTCAGCTGTATATAAACCACCCCTGTTATATGTTCTTCCATAAGCCGCGGCTATGGGGCCGAATAAGAAATCAAGCAAGTCAATCTGATGCGATGCAAGGTCGTAAAAATATCCGCCACCTGCAATAGAAGGAATCACCCTCCAGGGCAACTGCCCTGCATGATAATCTTCCGGTCTTGGAGGTACATGAAGCGTAATGGTAGTCAGCATTACCTTACCCACCACTTCCTTGTCCACCAACTCCTTTACCTTTAAAAAATAAGGCAACGATCGTCTGTAATATGCTGTAAATAAAGGAACTCCTGTTTCAGTCGCAACTTCGTTCATGCGTTGACATTCTTCATAACCTGAAGCCATAGGTTTTTCAACATAAACAGGTTTTCCGGCCAGCATACTCCGGATAGCATAATCAGCATGTGATGACGGAGGGGTTGCAACATACACGGCATTGACGTTACTATCAGAAATCAGTTCTTCGGCATCAGCATACCATTTTGGCACACCATGCCTTCTTGCATATTCTTCTGCCAGGTTAGCTGAACGACGCATCACGGCTACCAGAGATGATCCCTTCACCTTGTTGAATGCCGGTCCGCTTTTCTTTTCAGTTACGTTACCGCATCCAATGATGCCCCACCGTATTTCTTTCAGAGGATTTAACACTCTGGTATAAATAAATTAATGTTTATTGAAACCTGTCCTTTGAAGCCCATAATCCGAGCGCAGGATTTGAAATATAGAATATCTCCTCTCCACCGGGTAAAAGATTATAACCATCTTTTAATTCATCCACTTTATAACGTTGCATCATATCTTTCAACGAGCCATAATTATAATGTACGCTTTCAATTTCTTCCTTTGACAGGCGACCGGGACAATAGGTTATGTTAAAACGGTTCTCAGAAGAACCATGGATCAAATGAGCAGCAGCGCTCAGATTATTTTTCAGATCTTCGTTTGCTGCAGTCTGTTCAAGGATGTAAGGCGTGTTGCTGTAACCATATTTCCTGATAAGGCGGTCTATTTCCTTATCTTCTCCAAATTCATGGAGTCCGGGTGCCAGCACAACAAGCTCCGCATTATCAGCCAGAGCCATACGGGTTCTGTATATACTTTTATTACCCAGCCATGTTGATTTAAACTCTTCAGGGTCAAGATAAACAACACATTTGTTTATAGCTTTGTCGAGACGAATAAAATTGACTTCCAGAGAAAGATCTGCAGCTTTAAGGAAACCTGATTCGTCATCACTTACGAACAAACCTCTGATTACAAGACCATCAGCAGTATTTTCAACAACTGTGTGAATGTATACAACAGGTAAGGTTTTTGCAAAATTTTCTGAAGCATAATTCAGCACCCTGCGAACAGGATTGTCAGCCCGGCCCATAATTTTTTCCATACCATATGCAGCTCCAAGAAAATGACTTTTATTAATGCCCTCCTGTCCACCGGTACCCACAAAAATGTTTTTGTTGTAATTGGCCATGCCAATCACTTCATGAGGGACAACCTGACCAATGGACAAGATCAGATCGTATCCGCCTTCTACTAGTCCTTTATTAACCTGAGCCGGCCATGAATAATTAACTTTACCTTCCGATATCTGATGAACGTATTCTGAAGGAACCTCTCCAAGCGTAATAACATCGGAACGCCAGTTATGCACACGGAACAGATCAGGTGGTGTCTGACCAAACATTTTGCTTATTTGTGCCTGTGTCATAGGAACGTGTGTTCCCAGGGCCGGCAGTATGTCTGTCAATTGCTTACCATAATATTTCCATGTTATTTCAGTCAGCAAACCGGCAAATGAATGATACCGGGTATAGTCAGGAGGCAAAACCAAAACCTTATCGCGTTTTCCCAGCTTACCAAAAGCTTCAGCAAGACCTGAGCGTATGTCTTCATGGTCTAACCTGTCATTCTTGTTTCCTCTTGAATAGTATAACATGATGTTTTTTTGTGATTGTTGTGGTTGTTGTG
>JAFGTR010000208.1 GCA_016934055.1 Bacteroidales bacterium
ATCTTTATTCTTTGATCTTTAAATATTACTAATGTAATACTATTCATTGTTTTTTCAACAGTGTATATAAGGAAAAATCATTCTTTGTGGAATTCAATCCAGCAAAATTTCAAGAATTTTTCTTGCGGCTACAGAAATTGATGACCCCGGTCCGAAGATGCCGACGACTCCTGCTTTATACAGGAAGCTATAGTCCTGATGAGGAATTACACCGCCTACAATGACCATGATATCTTCCCGGTTTTGCTTTCTGAGTTCTTCGATAACCTGCGGGACGAGGGTTTTATGTCCTCCTGCCAGACTTGACACACCCAGCACATGCACATCATTTTCCACTGCCTGTCGTGCAGCTTCAGAAGGGGTTTGAAAGAGCGGACCGATATCCACGTCAAAGCCAATATCGGCATAACCTGTTGAAACAACTTTAGCGCCGCGATCATGACCATCCTGCCCTATCTTGGCAATCATAATCCGTGGTTGCCGTCCTTCCCGTTCGGCAAATTGCCGGCACAATTGCTGTGCGATTCTGAAATCTTCATCAGCTGTTGATTCAGACGAATATATGCCCGATACAGATCTAATAACCGCTTTATATCGTCCACACACTTTTTCAACAGCAAGTGATATTTCTCCAAGGCTTGCTCTTTGTTTTGCGGCTTCAACCGAGAGTTCAAGCAAATTGCCTTCCCCGCTTCTCACAGCTGTTGTTATTTTGTCGAGGGTTCCCTTTACGGCAGCATTATCCCTTTGAGCCCTGAGTTGTTCAAGTCTGCATATCTGTGCCTGTCTTACAGCACTGTTGTCAACTTCAAGGATGTCAATGGGATCTTCTTTGTCCAGCTTGTATTTATTAACGCCCACGATGATGTCTTTCCCCGAATCGATGCGGGCCTGTTTACGCGCTGCAGCCTCTTCGATCTTCATCTTGGGCAGCCCTGTCTCAATAGCCCTGGCCATACCCCCCAGATCTTCGATCTCTTTAATAAATTTCCAGGCGCGATGAGCCAGTTCATGAGTCAGGTATTCGACATAATATGATCCGGCCCAGGGATCAACTGTTCGGGTGATATTGGTTTCATGTTGAAGGTAAAGCTGCGTGTTTCTGGCTATTCGTGCAGAAAAATCCGTAGGCAATGCAATGGCTTCATCAAGGGCATTGGTGTGTAATGACTGTGTGTGGCCCAGGGCAGCAGCCATGGCTTCAATGCATGTGCGCGTAATGTTGTTAAAAGGATCCTGCTCGGTAAGACTCCATCCCGATGTTTGGCAATGAGTGCGCAATGCCAGTGATTTCGGATTCTTCGGATTAAACTGATTCACAATTTTTGCCCATAATAACCGCGCTGCACGCATTTTGGCAATCTCCATGAAATGGTTCATCCCCACCGCCCAAAAAAAAGATATGCGGGGTGCAAATGAATCAATATTCAGGCCGGCTCCGACACCGGTTCGCAAATATTCAAGTCCGTCGGCCAGTGTATAAGCAAGCTCAAGGTCAGCTGTCGCGCCGGCTTCCTGCATATGATAACCTGAAATGCTGATGGAATTATATTTTGGCATGTACTGCGCAGTATATTTAAAAATATCAGCAATGATACGCATGGAAGTCTCCGGCGGATAAATATAAGTATTCCTGACCATGAATTCCTTGAGGATGTCATTCTGCATTGTACCGCTGAGTTCATCAAGCCTGGCACCCTGTTCGAGGGCTGCCACAATATAAAAGGCCATCACCGGCAATACAGCGCCGTTCATCGTCATGGAAACCGACATTTTGTTCAGGGGTATCCGATCAAACAGTATTTTCATATCCAATACCGAGTCAATGGCCACACCGGCTTTACCAACGTCTCCGACAACCCGCTCATGATCAGAATCATAACCCCGGTGCGTTGCCAGGTCAAAGGCAACTGACAGGCCTTTCTGGCCTGAGGCCAGGTTGCGCCTGTAGAAAGCATTCGATTCTTCGGCTGTTGAATATCCGGCATATTGACGTATTGTCCATGGCCGCATGACATACATGGTAGAATAAGGACCCCTGAGAAAGGGTGGCAGGCCGGCAGCATAGCCCAGATGTTCCATCTCCTCAAGATCTTCCCTGGTGAAAACAGATTTTACCGGGATTTGTTCTGCTGTAATCCATTCACTGTCAGCCCGCGTCTTTAAACTGTCAGTGAAGCTCTCATTTTCAGAATTTTTCTCTTGCTTCAGCGTGATATGTGTAAAGTCAGGTTTCATTGATTCCCAGTTTTTGATGGAAGTGTTTCAACGTTTCAAGGTTATTCGACCCGATATGAATAAAATACTCAATACCCTTTGCCTTAAGTTCTTCCACACATGCAGGCCATCCGGCCACGACCAGAACAGAACGTCCCTTGAGTTTATCATAGGCCTGCGGTGCAAAAATGGCGTATTCATCATCAGAACTGCACAAAACAACAACATCGGCTTTTGCTTTAAGAGCCGCCTTAATCCCCTCATCCACAGTATCAAAACCGGCATTGTCAATAATGTCATAACCGGCACAGGCAAAGAAGTCACCGGCAAATTGTGCCCGTGCCAGACGCATTGACAGGTCTCCGATTGTTAACATGAAGATCCTGGGTTTCCGCCCACTCAGATCTGTTTTCAAACGAAGCTTTTCATATTCCAGCGTTCCGCGATATGACCGTATGGGTTGCACCAGCCTTTTGTCTGCATTACAGCAGCTGCAATCACATTTTCCTTCCCGGCAATCGCAGGTGTTGTATTGATGATCAAAACAGTTGTCATTGTCGCCATGCCCTTCCCCTGCCCTGGTGGCACAGTCATGTTCAATGGCATAATCAACGGGCTTCTCTGAGTATGCTTCAACGAAGCCGGGATACCGGTTCGTTCCGATACATAATGCTCTCCGTGTGGCAATAGCCAGGTCACGCTGCTGTGCTGTTTCAATCACCTGTTGCTGAATAAATCCCTGTTTCATGGCAGCTGTAAATCCACCTTTCTCATGCACTGCAAGAAATAATTTCCATGCCTCAGCAGCAATTGAATCAGTAAGACTTTCGATATAATAAGATCCGGCGGCAGGGTCTATGACCTTGTCAAAGCAGGCTTCTTCCCTTAAGATGATCTGCTGATTGCGTGCAATCCTTTCAGCAAAAGGGGAAGGCTTCTCAAATGTCATATCAAACGGAAGGACTGTCAATACATCAACACCTGACAATATGGCCGACATGCTCTCTGTGGTTGTTCTTAACATATTGACATAGGGATCATAAACCGTCATGTTCCACCTGCCTGTCTCAGCATGAATGAACATAGGCTCCCTGCATTCAGGGGCAAAAGCTTCCAGTATTTTTGACCATAAGAAACGGGCAACCCTGTATTTTGCTATTTCCATGAAATAATTCAATGAAATGGCAAAATGAAATACCATCTTTGCTGATGTGACATTCACCGATAATCCCCGATCACTGAGGACAGAAAGGTATTCGGCCCCCATGGCAAGGCCAAAGGCCAGCTCCTGAACGATTGAAGCGCCTGCATTATGAAAAATACCGGCATTTATACCAATAGTGCGGAATCTCGTAAGATGAATTGTATCTTTTACCAGTCTCACAAGCATCTCAAACGAGAGCTTTTCTGAATCATAGTTAAAATGACCCTTTCTGCTTAACCTGCCCAACGGGTCAAAATTAACAGAGCCTTTCAGGGCAGAGTTTTCAACACTCCTTTCATTGACATGTTGTACAAGCCTTTCCGTTATCACCTCACAACTGTACCCAGAAAAATTCAGTTCAACAGCTGATAACGGAATATCTCTTATCAGGATATTAAAAGATTGCTGAGTCAGGACAGGCCCTTTCAATATCATAAATTCAAGTGAAGTAACACCTTTTTCAATCAGATCAAGCGCTTTCCTGTTGGCTTCATTAATATCTTCCACCCAAAGCTGCTGACGGATAAGCCAGCTGTTATCCCCGATTTTTGTTCCCCTTGGAAATGGGAAAACACCCGGCCTGGCTTGCTGATAATCGAAACCGGCAATATCATCTGACCTGTAATAAGGTTTAACAGTAAAGCCTTCTATTGTTCTCCACAAGAGTTTCTTCTCATAATCTGCACCCTTAAGGTCCTCCCTTATTTTTTCCTCCCATGCTGGCGTGGAAACAGGTGGAAATTCCCTGAACAGCCTGTCTTTTTTTCCTTTCATGAAAGTCAGTTCTTTATTTATCCGGGCCAAGATAATGCTATTTCTTCAGATTGCGGCCATTTGAATTGTTGAATCTGGCAATAGGAATCGATGACTGGTTTTAACCCCTCAAACCTTCCCTCCTCACACCATCTTCCCCGGGTCAACCCATAAATCAAACTGTTCTGCAGTCACAAGACCGAGCTCCACTGCGGCTTCTTTCAGGGTTTTATTTTCATTGTATGCTTTTTTCGCTATTTTGGCCGCATTTTCATAGCCAATATGGGGATTCAATGCTGTCACCATCATAAGGGAATTGTTTAAGTGCCTGTTGATTATCCCGGTATTGGGTATTATACCTGTGGCGCATTTTTCTGTGAATGACACACAGGCCTCTCCCAGAAGGCGGGCTGATTGTAATACATTAACCGCTATCAGCGGTTTAAAAACGTTCAGTTCAAAATGCCCGTTCATCCCCCCTATTGACACAGCAACATCGTTACCTATGACCTGGGCACAAACCATTGTAAGCGCTTCGGGTTGAGTAGGATTAACCTTCCCCGGCATGATGGAAGATCCCGGCTCGTTAGCGGGAATAATGATCTCTCCAATTCCGCTTCGCGGTCCCGAACTCAGCATACGGATATCATTGGCAATTTTCATCAAAGCAACGGCAGCCCTTTTCAACGCTCCGCTCAATTCAACCATGGCATCATGGGCAGCAAGCGACTCAAATTTATTGATTGCGGTTACGAATGGATATCCTGTAAGAGCGGCAATTTTTTCCGCCACCCTTTCAGCATATCCTTGTGGAGTATTAAGCCCGGTCCCGACAGCTGTTCCACCCAGGGCCAGCTCACGTATGACCTCAAGAGCATTTTGTACAGCCCTTATGGATTTCTCAGCCTGATGAGCATAACCGGAGAATTCCTGTCCCAGAGTCAGAGGTGTGGCATCCATAAAATGGGTCCTGCCGGTTTTCACCACAGATGCAAACAACTCCGCCTTTTCCTTCAGTTTATTACAGAGCTTCTGCAATCCGGGCAGCGTAATCTCAGCCACCATCTTATAAGTGGCTATATGCATGGCAGTGGGATAGGTGTCGTTCGATGATTGTGATTTATTCACATCGTCGTTCGGATGCAAAATCTTCTTTTCATCGGTAAGTTTTCCGCCACTGATAACATGTGCACGGTATGCTATCACCTCGTTTATATTCATGTTTGTTTGAGTTCCCGACCCGGTTTGCCATATGACAAGAGGAAACTGATCATCAAGCTTTCCGTCCAGTATCTCATCACAAACCCTGGTGATCAGATCACATTTTTCTTTTGCCAGTACACCAAGGTCAAAATTTGTCAGGGCAGCAGCCTTCTTCAGGTAAGCAAATGCATATACTATCTCATGCGGCATGCTGCCTTCCGGACCTATTTTAAAGTTATTCCTTGAGCGTTCGGTCTGGGCTCCCCAGTATTTTTCGGCAGGGACTTTTACCTCGCCCATGGTATCGCGTTCAACTCTGTATTCCATAGTAGCTTATTTTTTGTTAAATAGATATGGCTGAGATTCCAGAATTTTTCTTAAAAATTCAATGTTGTTAAGTTAAGACCGAATTATGTCCCTCTCCCGGAGAGGGTGCAGAGAGAGGACAAAAAAATCCTTAACGTAACAACATTGACTTATGATTTATGAAGTCAAAGACAAAAACAATATAATCAATCCTGTATAAACAGAGACTTGTCATTCTTAAATCGAAAATCGTTATTCCCGGTTTTTAAGTATCAAGAATTTTGTAACCTGCAACTTGAGTTATTTATTTAAAACCTTATCAATCCTGTCGGCAGGCTGTGCAAAAACGGCTTTATATTTGCCGACAACAACAGGTCTGACAAGCAGTTTCATATTCTCAAGGATGATCATTTTCCACTCATCATCGTTAAATTTTTTGCCTTTCAACTCCTTTTTAAAATCTGCTTCCTGTTTTCTTATAAGATCTATGGGTTTTAAACCTGATTTCAACAGGATCTCATCAAGTTCATCAGATGTTAAAGGTTCTTTAAGGTATTCCCTTATAACCGGTTCTTCTGTTCTTGACCTCAGGTATTCCAGTCCTTCACGGCTTTTTTTACACCGTGGATTATGGTAAATGGTGATCATATCATTGTTATTATTTGCCGCCAAATTCCATAAGATATGCCTTGATGAAATCGTTGATCTCCCCGTCAAGTACGGCTTGTGTATTGCCGGTCTCATAACCTGTCCGCAAGTCCTTAACCAGCTTATACGGATGCAGCACATAGCTCCGTATCTGGGAACCCCATTCAATCTTCTTTTTATTGCCTTCAATTTCAGCCTGTTTTTCCATACGCTTGCGACGCTCAATCTCATAAAGATGAGAACGCAATATGCGCATGGCATTTTCCTTATTCTGGAGCTGTGAACGCGTTTCGGTATTATCTACCGTAATGCCTGTGGGTATATGGCGCACCCTCACGCCGGTCTCAACCTTATTGACATTCTGGCCACCGGCACCACTCGAACGGAAATAGTCAAACTCAAGATCAGCCGGATTAATGACTATTTCTATGTTGTCATCAATGACCGGTGAAACAAATACTGAAGCAAAAGAAGTATGGCGTTTATGATTGGCATCAAAGGGAGACAGCCTTACAAGCCTGTGTACGCCGTTTTCTGCTTTCAGATATCCATAGGCATAGTCTCCTGTAAACTCAAGGGTAACCGATTTAATACCGGCATTATCCCCTTCCAGGTAGCTGATTTCCTTCACCTTGTAATCATTCCGCTCACCCCATCGAATATACATCCTCATCAGCATCTCCGCCCAGTCCTGGCTTTCCGTTCCCCCCGCGCCGGAATTGATCTTCAGGATGGCTCCCATTTCATCTTCTTCGCTCCTGAGCATATTTCGGAATTCCAACTCTTCCAGCAGATCAATAACCTTGTTGTATTGCTGGTCCGTTTCCTCCTCTGTGGCTTCACCTTCATTGAAAAAGTCGAACACAACCTTCGTATCATCCACTTCTGATGAAAGCCCGGAAAAATCATTTGTCCACTTTTTTAATGAGGCGATATGTTTCAGTTGTTTTTCAGCAGATTTAGGGTCATCCCAGAATCCGGCAGCATGTGATTGCTCTTCGCCCTCTTTGATCAATTGCAGTTTTTTATCGATCTCAAAGATACCTCCTCAGAGCCTCTGTGCGATCCGTAAGGTCTTTAATCTGTTCAATGGTTACCATAATTGCATTTTTTAAGAGGCGGTAAAGGTATGAAAAAAACCCCGGAGGTCACAGGGTAGTGTATTAAAATAACGACAATGAATCATCATTTATAACAGGCTTATTCAAAAATACATCTTCACTGTTTCTTATGTCAGATTTTTCAACAACGGCCAGACAACTTCCTGCTCAAATCCTTTGGAAGTAGCAAATTTCAGCAGTTTCATCATTCGTGTTTCCCTGTCATCTCTGGTCAGGGTCAGGGCTTTCTTCTTAATCTCCTTTTCAAGCATACGCTTGTATTCCTCATCATCGATCATCGCCATCGCTTTTTCAACAACCTGATCCCCTATTTTTTTTGACCTGAGAAAAAATCTTATTTTAATCTTTCCCCAACGGTTAAACCTGAATTTGTCCTGTACAGCTGCCCGGGCATACCGCTCTTCATCAATGAATTTTTCAGATGTTAACGATTCAATTATTGAAGCATGATGTTCCCGGGGAATTTGATGCCTTAACAGGTAATCAACAATGTCGGACGCACATTTCTCCTGCCGGCTGCAGATTTGCTGAAGTTTTTTCAACACTTGTTTAACATCTGTTTCCATATAATTATCCATGATTTTTAACGGCTTTTAACATCCGTGGTTTCCCGTTTATATCTTTGCGTAAGGCCATCAGGGTATATTTTCTGCTCTGAAATACCGATGCTGTTTCATCAGACAGGGTTTCGTTGATTTCACAATAAATACAACCGTTTTTCATCAGCGACCTGTTCCCTGAATCCGCGATAGCTTTATAAAACAACAGGGGATTGTCATCCGGAACAAATAAGGCCCGGTGAGGCTCGTAATGTAACACATTGTATTGCATGAACCTTTTTTCCGAATCTCTGACATAAGGTGGATTGCTTACAATGATGTCATATTCACCTTTCAGATCAGATGAGGGATCCAGCAGGTCAACCCGGAAAAAATCCGCCTCTATATTATTCCGGACAGCATTCATGTTAGCAATCTTCAGCGCTTTTTCACTGATATCAATAGCCGAAACTTTTGCCAATGGCAGGTTTTTAGCCAGGGCCAATGCAATGCAGCCACTCCCTGTGCCAATATCCATGATACGGAGTTCTTTTCCTTTATTTTCACTGATGATCCAGTTCACCAATTCTTCTGTTTCCGGCCTTGGTATCAATACATCAGGTGTAACTTTCACAGGCAGGTCAAAAAAACAGTCTCCCCCATGATATATTGAATCGGTTCAAAAACTTTAAGCCTGTTAATGATTTCTTCTGCCTTTTCAATGAATTGTTGTGAAATCACCTCATCACCTTTAAGCCTTATATCAATTTTGCTGTAATTTAGCAGGTGTTGAAATATGAGATCGGTAAAATTTCCTATCTCGTTGTCATCATAAAGGCCTTTAAGGCTTTGTTTAATATGTTTTCGTATTTTGGCTATATTATTCTTCTCATTCATGCTGTAAAAATAAAAAACAAGTGCCGATGAACGATGATGCAATCCATAAAAAATACATGAACCGCTGTATTGAGCTGGCCAGGCTCGGACTGGGCAGCACTGCACCAAATCCTATGGTGGGCGCTGTTATTGTATCCGGAAATCACATTATCGGAGAAGGGTATCACCATAAGGCCGGTGAACCTCATGCAGAGGTCAATGCCATAAGGTCTGTCAAAGATAAAGATCTGCTGAAAAACAGCATGATGTATGTAAACCTCGAACCCTGTTCTCATACCGGCAAAACGCCACCATGCGCCGATCTCATCATTGAAAACAGGATACCTGTGGTAATCATCGGCACCAGGGATCCTCATGATATGGTTGCAGGCAAAGGGATCGAACGGTTGAACAGGGCAGGTGTGGTTACAAAAACAGGCATCTGCTGTGAACAGTGTATCGAACTTAACAAAAGGTTTTTCACCTTTCATTCGCTTAAAAGGCCTTATATCATCCTGAAATGGGCACAGTCGGCCGACGGCTTTATTGATGTGATCAGACACAAAGCTGATCCCGCCCAGCCCAACTGGATATCAGGTGAAATATCACGCATGCTGGTGCATAAATGGCGTACTGAAGAACAGGCCATCATGGTGGGCACCAATACGGCCCTGCTTGATAATCCGCAACTTAATGCACGCCACTGGCCCGGCAAAAGTCCGATGAGAATTGTTCTCGACCGCACACTGCGCTTACCTTCAGACCTTCACCTTTTTAACGGCCGGCTTCCAACACTTATCATCAATGAATCCAAAGATGAGGAATCAGAAAGCTGTATTTATAAAAAAGTACCCTTTAATACAAAGCTGCTTCCGTCATTAATGACATTATTGCATCAGAGAGACATTCAGTCGGTGATCGTTGAAGGGGGGAAAAAACTACTTGAAAGTTTTATATCAGCCGGCCTGTGGGATGAGGCCCGTATCTTCACCGGCACGCAAAATTTTGTTAGAGGCATCAGGGCTCCTGAAATCAAAGGTCATTCAAAACGGGAAACTGTTATTGAGAAAGATGTTCTGACCATCACCCTCCGATGTTCAGACTTTCACAATGACCTTCATTGTTGACCAATTAACTTATGTTGCTCTTTATAAAAATTGTAATTGATAATAGAATTAAGATTGAAAATTAACGATTTAAGATTCAAAAATCTTCATTCTTATTTCTTAAATCATATTAAGAGTTTTATAAGAGGCAATGTGAATTTAGTCAATATTGTTCATACGCCTGTGTATCCTTTCAGACCATTTGTCAAAACATTGTTATTATTATCATTTTCCATGATGATTAAGAAAACCGATGGCTTTTTTCTTCGTATTTATTTATAATAACTTTCACGGCAAATAATAATATGACGTTCAGAATTATGAGTCTTATGAACATATTTTATTAATTTTGAACCGCTTGTTTTGCTGATTGTATAAACCAACAAACTGAAGCTGCTATGAAATATGCGGGCTGTATACTATTGAGCGCATTCATGCTGGCTCTGTCTATGACAGTAAACGCTCAAAATGCCAAACAATTTTACAAAACCGGCCTTACATTCATTGATGCGCACAATTACAATGATGCCATCGACCAGTTCTCAAAAGCTGTCGAAGCAGATCCTGATTATGTTGAAGCTTATATCGAAAGAGCCAGAACATACATGCTCATCAATGATATCCAAAAGGCTGCAGAAGATTATGACAGGGCACTGGTCTTCAAAAAGAAGAAAAAGGATCTGTACCTTGAAGCGTCAACTGCCAATTATCATTTGTCCCAATTTGATAAAGCCCTTGAATTGGTTGACGAGGCAATTCGTCAGGATTTTAAATCAGACGAGGCATATCGTTTACGATGCCGGATACTGATCGGGAAAGAAGATTATTCCCAGGCCCTCTTGTCTATCAACAAAGCACTGGAATTAAAGGATAAAGCCGAGAATAATTACTATCACGGTGTTGTTTCCGATTCAATGAAAAATTATAACCAGGCTGAACTCGATTATGAAAAAGCTATTGCCAAAGACCGTAAATTTGCTGATGCCTATCTTTCCCTCGCAAAGTTGAGGCTTCACCTTAACAAACTCAATAAAGCCATTGAACATTGTAATGCTGTGCTGAACATAGATCAGAATAACATGGATGCCTATCTGATCCGCAGTCAGGTGTATGTTAAAATGGTTGAATATCCCAAAGCCATTGATGATATTTCCAAAGTGGTTTTTAACAATCCGGAAGACCCTGATGTTTACATAATGCGCGGTTCCTTTTACCAGGATTTTACACAACATCAGAACGCCATCAGCGATTTTACCAAAGCCATCATGCTCGATCAGAATAATTCCGAAGCCTACTATAAAAGGGCTTATTCCTATGAGCAAATAGGCGATTATAAAGCCGCCATTAAAGATTATACAACACTCGGAACGCTTTCCGAATATGACATGTATGCCCGTAAACACCTGGATGAGGCCAAAAAAAGGCTTTATGAGCTGAACCGTGAAACCAACAGGCCCAAAATTACTTTGCTTGATCCTCAGCCTTCAGAAGAGTACGGGGTTAAACTTGCAAGGAATAAGTCGAAGCTGGCTGTCAGGGGAAAAATATATGACGAAAGTGAAATCATTTCTCTTAAAATCAATGACGAGGATGTGAATTTCATCAAAAATAATGATGTATATGAATTTCTTTCAGAGATAAATGTCACAGGTCTCGATATCTTCTCTGTCATTGCGGAGGATGCCTATCACAACATACAACAGATTACCTATACGATTGAAAGAACAGAGATCAACCCTCCCAGAGCTTCTATTATTGCACCCTATGCTTCTGATGACGGTGAGATTTACCTCGACACAGACAATGCCAACCTTTATGTTGAAGGTAGTATCACCGATGAAAGTCTCATTAAGTCAATACTCATCGATGGCGTTTCAGCAAGCTTTATGCTGAACGACCATAATCCCAAATTCTCTGCCACCATTAATGTTGCCAATAAAAGTAAATTTACCGTTCAGGCCACCGACATATATGGCAACGATACGATCCAGGTCTTCACACTGAACCGTGAAGGTGTATCCTTACTGGAAGCCAATCCGATGGGCCGCACATGGGTTATATTTGTTGAGAATTCCAATTACGAGATATTCCCCAGTCTTGACGGACCTTCAAAGGATGTTACACTTATGCGGTCGGCCCTTGCAAAATATGATATTCAAAAGATCATACACAAACAGGACATGTCTAAAAAGGACATGGAGAAGTTTTTCTCCATTGAGCTCAGGGATCTTATCCGCAGCAACAAGGTCAACTCACTGCTTATCTGGTATGCCGGACACGGTAAATTTATCAACGAAACAGGTTACTGGATACCTGTTGATGCCAAACGCGACGATGAATTCACCTATTATAACCTGAATGCACTCAGA
>JAFGTR010000085.1 GCA_016934055.1 Bacteroidales bacterium
AATCTTAAATCGTTATTCTTCAATCCTAAATCTATTATGAATTATAATTTTTATAAATAGCAACTTAAATTAATTACAATCCTGAAAAGTCAATCGTCTTTCCCCATTCTCCGGCCATTTTTTGCTGTTCATCTTTATCTTTGGGTTCATTCGCCGGTTTGACACTTAAAACCGGAAGTCTGGCGTGATTGATCACCTGTTGGGCAAACGGTCCGACAAAATAGGCTTTGAAATCATAATCGAGGTTGGCTGTGAGGATTATCAGGTCGGCTTTAACGTTATTCGCAGTTTCAATCACTTTTACCGGAAAATCGTCACAGGAACTGAGTACTGTCTGGAAATTTACATTGTCGTTATGCAACTGAACCTTAAGTTTGTCAGTTATATAAGTCAGTTCCTTAAGATCTTCAGTTTTTTTCTTTTCTGACAGGCTGAGAAGAAATAATTCAGAGTTATTTTTCTCGATTATCGGCCTGGAGTAAAAATACTTATCAAGGGCTCCTGGCTTTAATCTTATCGGGAATAACACTTTTTCAAAATCAGTTTTTTCCCAGTGGCTGGGAATCGTCAACACCGGACAGACAGCATTCTTAACTACCTGAAACGCTTCAGAACCGATAAAAAATTCACGCAAACCTGAAGTGCCGTGTGTGCCCATTACAATAAGGTTTGTTTTATTTTCGAAGGCATACCGGCATATTCTGTCGGCCGGTTGACCTTCAAGAACCTTTGCCGTGATCTTAACCCCTGTTTCCTGAGTGATTTTTTTTGCAAGCTTATCCAGATTTTCTTCAATTGAAGAAACCCAATCAGGCATGACTTTGAATTCCGGCAGGAAAACTTCCGAAGGTTCAACATATGTAAAAATGTCAACCACATGCAACAGGGTAATACCGGCATTTTGTCTTTTGGCTATGGCTATTCCGACTTTTAATGCGCTTTGTGATAAATCTGAAAAATCGGTGGGTATGAGAACTGAATCAATTTTTGTCTTCATAATGATGATTTTAAAATTTAAACGTGCAATCCGTCAGGTTCATTATATATTAAAAGATTAAAGACTATGGTTTTCCTTCATGATCATTTATCACCGACAAAAAGGCTTTTACTGGAAAATTCCGGATCACATGTCAGGTTCACCTTTAATTTCCGCCATCCTGCTTCGTCACCGGGAGTGGGGATATGAGTCAAATGGACTTCACATCCACGCAACAATTTAAGATTTTCCAGTGCCATCTTGGCGGCCGGATTAGATAATGCACTGATACCAAGTGCTATAAGAGTCTCATCTACATCGAGGCTGACCATCTTACCTGTCAGGATATTTTTTTTCAGATAGGTTACCGAATCAATGATATTTTCAGGCAGCAAATACATTATATCAGGTATGCCCGCCAGGTGTTTGGTGGCATTTAAGACAAGGCTTGAAGATGCATGCATCAGAGGTGAGTTTTTGCCTGTGATTATGGTTCCGTCATGCAATTCAATTGCAGCTCCGCAAAAGATCCCTTCATTACCCTTTCCGCAAAGTTCGGCATCTTTTGCAGCTTTTCTTGCCGGCAACACCACATGCCGGTCTTCAACCTTTGCCCCTATCTTGTTCATGATATGAGTAATCTGGTTAAGTGTGTCCTTTTCAACCAGGCCCATCACATATTCGACAGCACACCTGAAGTATCTCCTTATAACCTCCTGATGTGCTGCTTCTGAGATTATCTTATCGTCGATGATACCCGCACTTGCACGGTTAACGCCCATATCTGTCGGGGACTGGTACATAGATTCACTGCCTGTTATTTTTTCAAGGATTCGCTTAAGCAAATGAAAAGCTTCAAGGTCACGGTTGTAATTAACAGCTTTAACGTTATAGGCGTTTACATGATATTCATCAACCAGGACTTTGTCTTTCAGATCAACTGTTGCAGCTTCATAGGCAATATTAACCTTATGGCTGGCAGGCAGGTCCCATATAGGGAATGTCTCAAATTTTGCATATCCGGCTTTGATCCCGTTTTTATACTCATGATAAAGATTACACAGGCAGGTGGCAAGTTTTCCACTGCCGGGGCCGGGACCTGTAACAATAACAATAGGATTTGCGGTCTTAATGTATTCATTTGCTCCGTATCCCTGGTCACTTACGATAAGATCAACATCTGTAGGATATCCTTTTGTCGGATAATGCAGGTATACTTTAATGCCTCTTAATGCCAGCTTGTTTTTAAAGGCTTTTGCAGGTGATTGTTCCTGGTAACGGGTAATAACCACTGCCGTGACATCAATCCCCCATCCCCTGAAATCATCAATGGTTTTTAATGCGTCAACATCATAAGTAATGCCAAAATCAGCCCTGACCTTTTTTCTTTCTATGTCACCGGCATGGATGCATAAAACAACATCGATTTTGTCTTCTAATTTTTGCAGGAGCCGCATTTTGACATTTGGATCAAACCCGGGTAAAACTCTTGCGGCATGATAATCATAGAGTATTTTGCCGCCAAATTCAAGGTAGAGTTTATGGTTAAACCGGCTCACCCTGTCTAAAATTGCAGATGTCTGCTCCCTGAGGTATTTCTCGTTATCAAACCCGATGTGATTTGTATCTTCCATTTTTCTCTTTTGGCCTGTTTCGTGGTACCGGTTTTATTATCCAAACTTCAATATTACTAAAATTTTCAGAGCATGAAAAGAATAAATCCGCAATCTGTTTCGGATTTGTTTTTTATTCATTTCATAAGTACATATTTTTGTATACATCTGCATTGGGTCGCAGTTTACAGGGGTTTGTTATGAAATCAGCCACTAATAATAAACGTTTTGGTACATTGCCGGTGTTTTTTACAACACTTTCAACTATCCTTGGCGCTATACTGTTTTTGCGGTTTGGTTTTGCCGTTGGGACACTCGGCTTCTGGGGGGTTATTCTGATTATTATACTGGCACATCTGCTGACCATTCCCACTTCCTTTGCTATCTCTGAACTGTCAACCAATAAGCGGGTTGAGGGCGGAGGCGCTTATTTTATCATATCACGTTCTTTCGGGCTGAACATTGGCGCTACCATTGGTATTACCTTGTATCTGTCACAGGCCATCAGTGTGGCTTTCTATGTCATAGCTTTTGCAGAAACCTTTGAATTTCTTTTTAATTATTTCAGAGATTCTTTGAATATATATCTCCCCCGACAGGTTATCAGTCTGCCTGTTATGATAATAATTGGGGTGTTAATTCTCCGTAAAGGGGCTAATCTGGGTGTTAAAACCCTTTATGTTGTGGTTGGTATACTCTTTTTATCATTGTTGTTGTTTTTTGCAGGCAAGACCGAAGCAGGAACATTATCCGGGGGTAAAATACCCGTGGGTGATATCAGAAACATGCAGGATTTTTTTGTTGTTTTTGCCATTGTTTTTCCGGCGTTTACCGGTATAATTGCCGGTCTGGGCTTGTCGGGAGACCTTAAAAATCCGGCAAGGTCAATTCCCCGGGGGACCATCGCTGCAACGATTGCCGGCATGCTGGTCTATATATGTGTAACATATAAGCTTACCATCTCAGCCAGCGCTGAGGATCTGGTCAATAATCAGCTTGTAATGAGCAAGATAGCCATTGGCGGGGCATTTATCATTCCGGTAGGTCTGGCAGCCTCTACTCTTTCATCGGCACTTGGATCAATGTTGGTTGCTCCAAGAACATTACAGGCTCTGGCGTTGGATACCTCATTCCCTTCGCAGAAAATTAACCAATGGTTAGCACGAACAAGAAAAACCGACAACGAGCCTGTAAACGCTTCACTGGTGACCATATTGCTGGCTTTGATCTTTGTATGGCAGGGGAGTATAAATGCGGTGGCGGAAATCATTCCCATAACCAAAAAGAGATTATCTGAGATATTTCATATTGTGCTATCTGCTGACTGGCGTACTTTTTTATAGAGTGTAAACCATCAATGCCGGAATATGTATCATTTATCGTTGCAATGCTGTATTTTTTTTAATAACTTTAGTTCATATCAATAATTTACTAACCAAAATTTTGTAATAATGGGAAAATTTGCGATTAAGAAAGGGAACAATGATCAGTATTATTTTAGTTTGAAAGCGGATAACGGGCAGGTCATCCTGGCCAGCCAGGGATATTCCTCACGGTCTGCATGCCGGAAAGCCATTAAATCGGTAAAAAATAATTCCGGGCATGATGGCATGTTTGAACGGAAACAATCAAGCAACGGTAAGTTTTTCTTTAATTTGAAAGCAGCCAACGGAAAAGTGATTGGTAAAAGTGAAATGTATGAATCAGAAGCCAGCAGGGAAAACGGCGTGGCGTCTGTTAAGAAAAACGGTCCAAAATCTGCCGAGGTTGATGAATAGCAGTATTTAATAATATTTACATGGGCTATATTGAAGGATATAGCCCTTTTTTATAGTTTCATACCCTGTAAGTCATGCGAATATATCTGTCTGTTATATTTCTCCTTTGGTTTTCTTTTTATGCAAATTCACAGCCCGGTCTAAAATACAGAGGAGGAATGCTGCTCCATACGGGTTATCTGAAGAATACCGGCCAAACAAACAACCTCTCGGGGGCTTGTTTCGGTATTGGTGGTCAGTTGACATTTACACCGCGTGATCATTTCCGGCTGGGCGTTGAAGGATATACATCGAATATCAGTTACAAGGCTCAGGATGGATATTTCAAATTGGGCTGGGGTGGTTTGTTGCTTGGATATCAGTTGGGGCATAAGAGAATACATGCGGTTATAAGTTTTACTTTGGGCGGAGGAAAAGTTAATGATATGCAGTTTATTGAGGTTAGTGCAAATGACAACGTGATTGACAGGGTGCTATACCGCAAATATGCAGTGATGCTGGCATCGCCTTCCTTGAGTGCTGAGTATTCCCTGAAGTCGAAGTTAATACTGGTTATGAAACTTGATTATCTTATGCCACTGTTTAGTTCTTATAATGCTTATTATGCTTACGGCCCGCGTTTGTACCTGGGAGTATTGTTTAACCGCCAGGCTGATTAATAATCTTTTTTGCAGCCGGTAATTGTATGTCGGGTAACTGATAGAACATTTTTGAATGATTTCAGATCAGATTTTCCAGCAATTGCAGCAACTGAGTTCTGTCAGAAACATTGTATCTTGCATAGGAAGGACTTAAACCAACCTTTATGGTAAATGCTGATTCGGGCAATGCCTGAAAAAGGAATTCATCAGTTTTATCATCTCCTGCAGCCATAATAAAATCATATTGTTCATTAGTCATAAAAACTTTGGCAGCCTGCCCCTTATCGTATTTGCCACTTTTTACTTCAAGTACTTTATTACCCTCAAGAATTTCAAGGTCGGTTTTATACCTGATTATTTCCGCCAGTTCATCTTTTAATTCGTTAAGCCGCAGCTGGGCAAAATCCATATCTGCATTTCTGTAATGCCAGGCCAGGCTTCCGTTCTTCTCTTCAATAAAAGTGCCATTGCATCGGTTTACATATTCCATTAAAATTGGCTTTACCCTTTCTTTCCATCTTATATCTGATTTAACCGTAGACTCCCATTTTTTCCCGGATCTTTTAATATATAACCCATGTTCAGCCACCATGTTGATTTCTATATCCTGAAACTGACGATCAAGAAAATCAACGCCTCTGCCACTTATTATGACAATATGGTTCCTTTGATCATGTGATAATCTCTGTATTATATTGATGGTATCTTTATCAACATTGGCAAATTCAGGATATTTGTGAAACGAAACAAGGGTCCCGTCATAATCAAGGAATATAATTCTTTTCTTTGCATGCTGGTATTTTGAAGCTATCTGGGCATAAATATCTTTGTTAATAAACTTCATGTTAAGAAGGTTTTGTTGTTTTTTGGTGTCGTAAGTCCGGTTAAAAAAGTCAAAAGCCCATGTGAATACATTATAATTGGCAATACGGTTCTGCATTCTTTCAATACGGGTCTCCTTTTCCGCTGTGCCCATCTCAAGTGCATTGTTGATGGCTTCTGCCATTTCCACATTATCAACAGGGTTAATGATGAGGGCTTCATTCAATTCAGCTGCAGCGCCAGTCATTTCGCTAAGGATCAATACACCTTTATTTTCAACCTGGCAGGCTACGTATTCTTTGGCAACGAGGTTCATCCCATCACGTAAGGGTGTTATAAGTCCGACATCACTCGTGTCGTAAAGGGCAATCAATTCATTAAAAGACAGTGATTTATACTGATATATTATGGGCATCCAGACCAAAGAACCGTATTTTCCGTTAATACGACCGACTGTTGATTCAATCTCCTTCTTCATTTCTCTGTATTTGTCAATCTTGTCGCGCGAAGGAACCACAACCATATTGAAAACAACTTTAGAGCGCCATTCGGGGTATCTTTCCAGAAAAGTCTCATATCCCCTGAGTCGTAATAACAGACCTTTAGAATAATCAAGTCTGTCAACAGAGAAAATCAGCTTCCTGCCGGCAAGATTATTGACAGTTTTTTGTTTTTCGCTTAAAACAGTCTTTGATGTGCAGGCCGCATGATATTTTTCGTAATCAATACCGATGGGGAAAGCATCTGCCTTAACGACATTGCTGGTAGTATAAATAATATTCTGATGGCAGTCGTATCCAGTTGTCCGCTTTACTGATTTAATGAAATGCTGGGCATAATCATGGGTGTGAAAGCCAATCAGATCAGCCCCCAGCATGCCGTCAATGATTTCGTTACGCCACCGGCGGGGCAGTAATCTGAAGATTTCGAAAGAAGGGAAAGGGATGTGCAGGAAGAAACCGATAACGGCATCAGGGATCTTTTCCCTGATCATTTTTGGAAGAAGCATCAGGTGATAATCATGTATCCAGATATAGTCACCGGGCTTAGTGATTTTTATGATCTCTTCACAGAAAAGATTATTGGCTTCTTCATAGGCTTCAAGGTAAAAATTGTTAAAAACACTGTATGAAGAAAAATAATGAAACAGCGGCCATAAAAGGTCATTGCTGAAACCGCCATAGAACAGATCATTTAGCTTTGGTGATAGTTTAACATTGACAATATTAAAATGCTCGTTTTTAAAATCGGCAAGAGAGAAATCGCCGGGCAGATTATTAGCGATGCCTGTCCATACAATCTTGTTGTCTTTGTCAAAAAACCTGTTTTTCATGTTTTCAGAAAGGGAGAGAATGGCAGAAACAAGGCCGCCCGTATTTTGCACAGCCCTTACACCACTCTTCGATTTGATGAATTTAAAGGGCAGGCGATAAGCTGCTATGACCAAACGGTTAAACTTTTTGTCTTCAATCATTTTAACGCTGTAATATTCTTATTGAGGCAAACAGACAATTAAACATGCAAAATCAGGTGCCGCACATATGGATTCTGATTTTGTCAGACAATCATGATTTCCTGGTGTATGAGGATTTCTTATATTCTTCTTCCAGCTCATTCTGAATATCGACAGGATTCGTCAACGGCATATTGTCTTTGAATACCTCATATCCCAATAAGTTTGATTTTTTTAATTTCTCATACCTCGGTAACCTGGTCCGGTTGGTGGTTTCGATATGATTACCGTCCTTGTCAATAATGATAACCTTGGGCAGAAACACGCCTTTTCTGCCAATGAATTTGTCCATAATTTTCACGGCATCTTCAAATTCTTCCCTTGTGGCGCGGCCCAGTGCTTCATATTGGTACAGTTCTTTACCGTCCCATGTGGTAACAGTGGCAAAACTCTCGGAGATCTTGTTTTCAATATTGGTTCCGATGTTCAAAGTGTCATGTCCTGACGGCATTAACAGCACTTTGCCTCCTCCTCCTTCAATATTGGCAGCATACCGCGGAACTGTAATGCCGGATATCCAGCCCTGTAAATGTTTCATGTATATTTTTCCAACCTGCACCGGTGCGATAAAATGCACAATGCCCTTTTCCTTATGGCATTGAAGCAGGTAATACGGATGCACACCTATCCAGAACATTCTCCTGAATGTTTCAGCCAGGGTTTTATAATGATCGTTAACATGATTTAAAAACACGGTTTGGTTCCTGATCGTAAATCCATGATTTCTGATTTTTTTCACTGCAAGGGCTAATGCATGAGTGACCTCATGATAGTGATTGATATGGGTCATGAAATACACATATTTCTCAGGCCCTTTATTGTATTTATTGGCTGATTCGTTTATGAGTTCAAGAAGGTCATCGGTAATTTTCATAGGCAATACGACAGGTACCCTTGTGGCCATGCGGATCACACGAAGATGCGGTATCCGGCTTAACTCTTCCAGAATGTATATCAGCCGGTTTTTGCTGACCATAAGGCCATCACCGCCTGTAACAAGTACTTCATTGATGTTTTTATTTTTACTGATATAAAACAAGCCTTTGTTTATCTCTGTTGAATTCACGTCAACAGTGGTGTCGAGAGATTTAGCACGCTGGCAATGCACACAATAAGATGCACAACTGGTATTTTCGGCAACAAAAAGCGCAAGCCTGTTGGGATATCGCTGGTAAGCAGCGCCAAAACTTCTTAAACTTTCACTCATAGCTCCTTCTTTTCCGGTATTTGGGAAAAGCAGATTAGCCGGGGTGGGTACGCTTTGCCAGAATATCGGGTCAAGTCTTTTTTCTGCTTTCTCGCCCGGTAACATAACCGGGTGAAAAGGATCAGCACTCATAAGTGAGGCGTAATAAGGGGTAATGCGCATGGGCTCTTTCCCCTGCGATTTCATTGTTTTACAAGTCCTTTCAATTTCTTTCTCCTGGTATGGTGTAAGAGAAATGACCTGTTTCAACTGATCAACATTCCTGATGGAATTCTTAAGCTGCCAGGACTGATCGTACCATTGTTCTGCTGTTATATTTTTCCATAGTGGAATAGTGTTGAATTTTCGAGGCTCATAATATATGTTTTCATTTGAATTCATATTTCTGTACTTTTATTGTTTACTCTTCAAAAAAAATGAAGGATATTCTGTTATTCTTATCAAACCAGCAAATTTACGGTATAATTATTAGTAAAACTACCCTTTAATTTATACATTTATCCGTAAGACGTGATTTAAAAGGTAATAGCGGGAAAAAACATGATATTTAAACCATGAAAGGTTCTATTTCCTTTTTTATACTGTGTTTTCTTGTGATTTATCCGGTATGTGCCCAGAAAAAGGCAGTTATCAGAGGAAACATTACAGATGCTACAGATAATCTGCCGTTGGTGGGGGCAACCGTTCTGTTTGATTCAACAAAAGGTACAGTTTCTGATACAGCTGGTATTTTTATGATAGAAGTGTTGCCCGGAAGGTACACATTGGATATTAAGTATATCGGATACAAATCAAAACGTGTTGTTGTGAATACCGTTAACGCTGACGCTCAACATGTGCATGTTGAATTGTATCCCGAAACACAAATGCTGGATGAGATTGTGGTCAGTGCCAACAAATATGAACAAAAGATATCTGATGTGATTGTCTCAATGGATATTATTAAGGCTGACCGGATTGCAGCAGGCAACACAACCTCATTGGAGTATATCATTAATCAGTCACCAGGGATCGATATCCTTGACGGACAACCCCGGATAAGAGGCGGAAGCAGCTATAGTTATGGTGCAGGCAGCAGGGTGTTGGTGCTTGTTGACGGATTACCGATTCTGTCTCCTGATGCAGGCGATGTGAAATGGGAGTATTTACCGGTGGAGAACATTTCGCAGATTGAGATCATTAAGGGCGCATCTTCTGTTTTATACGGATCATCGGCATTAAACGGAATAATAAACATTCGTACCGCTTACCCTAAAAATAAACCTTTTACAAAGGTAATACTGTTTGGAGGCCTTTACATGAATCCAAAAAGGGAAGCCCTGGTTTGGTGGGATAACCAGCCTGTTTTATTTGGCGCGAGCGCTTTTCATTCCAGAAAAGCAGGTAACCTCGATTTGGTATTCGGATATCATGGATTCAATGACGGAGGTTATCGTGAAAACGAATGGGACAAAAGAAACCGCGTAAATATGAATCTTTTATACAGGGATAAAAAAATAAAAGGATTATCCTATGGTATGAATTTTAACCAGATGATACACGATAAGATCGACTTCTTTTTATGGCAGAATGCCGATTCAGGTGCATACCGGCAAAACACCTCTGCCGTTGCCAGGTTGAAAGGTTTTCGCCTGAATGTTGATCCTTATATTGAATACTATAATGATAAGGGCGGCAAACACTCTCTTAAAACAAGGTATTTCAGAATTAAAAACAACTATCCTGACATACCTGATAAAGATAATGCAGCTTCTTATTTTTATGCCGAATATCAGTATCATAAAAGATTTTTAAAGCCTGTTGAACTTACCTTTGGGATGGCAGCTGCATATGCAGATATCACATCGATACTATACGAAAACCACACAAGTCTGAACGGATCGTTATATTCCCAGCTTGACTGGCAAATGCTTAAAAGACTTAAATTATCATTGGGCGTCAGATTTGAAGCCTATCAGCTTGATGATACCTGGGAATATACAAGACCGGTGACCAAAACCGGCATGCCGGATTGGCTGGCTGACGGGGAATACCCAATACCGGTATTCCGGGCCGGTATGAATTATCAACCGGCTGAATTTACTTTTCTGAGAGCTTCATTTGGGCAGGGATATCGTTTCCCGTCTGTTGCAGAAAAATACACAGCCACGAGCCTGAGCGCGATGCATATTTTCCCAAACCCGGATTTAACCTCAGAACATGGCTGGAGCGCTGAGCTGGGTCTGAAACAGGGATTTCACATTAAAAGTTGGACCGGAATGCTGGATTTCTCATTGTTTCAAACCAGGTATACCGACATGATTGAGTTTACATTTGGCATTTATAAACCTGATTCTGTGCCAATTCCTACATTCGATCATATCGGTTTTAAAGCATTGAATATCGGGAATGCCCGGATCACAGGATTTGAAACTATTCTTGGCATAACAGGCAATATTTTTAGTATACCGGTCACACTGCAGGCAGGTTATACCTATATTTATCCCGTTGACCTCGATTTTGATACGGCAAAAAACAACAGTTCATCAGGGACTAATATACTGAAATACAGGTTCCGGCATTCTGTTAAAGCTGATGTTGAACTGAGCTGGAAAAAGCTGTCAACAGGTTTTTGTCTTATTTATAACAGCTTTATGGAAAATGTAGATAAGGTATTTATTGATCCTGTTATGGGAAACCTGATATTACCCGGATATCCTGAATATCGTGAGCAACACCGGAAAGGTTATATGATCGTCGATCACAGACTTTCATACCAGGTAGTCGGTTTTTTACAGGTGGCATTGATCACCAAAAATCTTTTTAACAGGGAGTATATTGGAAGACCCGGAGATATTGGTCCTCCAAGGAATATAACTTTGCAGTTATCAGTGAGTTTCTAAGCATGATGGAGAAGCTCTTTGTTCATCCCGGTTTTACAAGCTTCCCGGTATAAACATTCTGCCTGTGTGTCACGGAATAAATGTAATAGCCGGGGGGAAGCGTCTCTCCTGTGAACCTGAAATAATTTTTACCGGATTTGGATTCCAAAATTTCACTATAAACAAGCATACCTGCATAATTGTATATATTGAGCCTTACCGGTGAGGATTCATTTGCAAAAAACCCGATTGTTGTTGACGCGGTGAAGGGATTTGGTGTGTTGCCGGTTAACTGAAATCCATCATGATGCATATTCTGTATGCCGCTTGATTCATGTATGATAATTTTTACCGAAGTGTCATTTGCCACAACAGGTGATTCAACGATAGAATCCATTATACTGATATAGGGCACCACCTGTATGTTAATTTTGAACTCCCCGGGTTCAGTCGGAATGCCGCTGATCAGCACACAATATGCCGTATCGGGATACATTTCTGTGGCATTTGCTTCGTATGAAATGCCGGGAGGAAGATTTGAAACCGAATCAATTCTGATTTTGACAAGGGTGAAAATAACATCACTTATGGTAGCTGTTGAAGGAGGCAGGATTGTCACGGTCTGACTGTAAGGCAACCCCACGTATCCGTCAGGTAAACCTTCAGGGCATATCTGACCCGGATTATCTGTATCAATGCAGTTGATGGTATCAGGGGTACATTGCGGGAAAGTGATATTGCCAATGTTTAACATGACATAAACGGATAAAAACAATATGATTTGTTTTTTCATGGTGGCAGATTATATATTAACATGCGTTGATTAAGCAACCAAAACGGAACAGTATTATAAATACAGACATACAAAATTACGGCGTTCATTATCAAATGTCAAGAAATCAATCCTGATTGTTCCGGAATAATAGTGATGATCCTGATGCCCTGGATTGAGAACCGCCTTAATTTATATACATCCTGTAAATCAGTCACCAAAACAGGTGCCAAACCTGCGGGCGCTCTTAATCCACTGATGTCTCCCGGGAACCTTTCTGGTTTTACCGACTACTTTCTCAAGTGGTACGGCAACAATTTGATTTTTTTGAATCGCAACCATAATGCCATATTTTTCTTTGTCAATGAATCTGGCGCAGGCTGTTCCCATACGCGTTGCCAGCAGCCTGTCGGCACTCGATGGTGTTCCGCCGCGCTGTAAATGTCCGAGAATGGTTACCCTTGCTTCAAGATTTGTAAGCTCCTGCAAACGATTGGCCAGTCGAATGGTGTTTGAGGCATTGAGAACATCAAGTTCTGCTCTTTCCTGTTTCAGCTTGTTCCTTTTATCCTCATCTTCTGTTGTGTTGATCTGCTGTTTTAACGCCGCATAGGTTTTGTTGAAATCAACTGACATGGCACCTTCTGCTATGGCTATTATAGAAAATGATTTGCCGGCTTTTTTGCGTTCAAGGATGGATTCAGCAATTTTTTCGATATGATAAGGAATTTCGGGAATGAGAATTACATCAGCTCCTCCTGCAATGCCGGCACCCAATGCCAGCCAGCCGGCTTTATGTCCCATGATCTCAACAACAATGATGCGGTGATGGCTGCTTGCTGTACTGTGTAACCTGTCAATGGCTTCAGTAGCTATACCCATGGCTGTGTCAAATCCGAAAGTGATGTCAGTTTTGGCAACATCATTGTCAATGGTTTTCGGAAGAGTAATAATATTCAGACCCCGTTGCGCCAGATGGTATGCATTTTTTTGGGTGCCGTTGCCCCCGATGCATACAAGGGCATCCAGTTTGTGATTGTTATAGTTCTTTATGATCGTGTCTGTCATATCTGTTTCATGCCCGTTGTTGTTCATACGGAATGGTTTTTCACGTGACGTGCCCAAAATGGTACCGCCAAGGGTGAGAATACCGGATAACATTTTATTATCCAGCGCCACATACCGGTTGTCAACGAGTCCTCTGAACCCGTCTCTGAAACCGATGATCTGCATTGAATATTTCGAAAGGGCCGCTTTGCCCAATGCCCTGATGGCTGCATTTGATCCGGGGGTATCACCGCCTGAGGTCAATATTCCGATAGTCTTGCCCATACATGATGTTATAAAATTATGCCATGCTAATTTAACAGATTATAATTGATTCTTTGTATATATTACCTTTCACATCTGTTTAATATACAAAAGAAGTGCAAATTCTTTTCCATTATTGCCCACGATTTGCGGTCACCCTATAATGCCGTGCTGGGCTTATCGAAGTTGCTTCAGCAAAAGAGCATAAACGACCCCGGGTATCACAAATATGCCAAAACTTTTCATGATGCTGCCTTAAGCACATACTCATTACTGGAAAACCTGCTTGAATGGTCCAGGGCGCAGGGCTTGGCCTGTTTTTATGCAAGGAATTTGTTGAAATGCACGGCGGCAGAATACGGGTTGAAAGTGAAGAAAATAAAGGGACCTCTTTTTATTATACACTGCCGCTGGTTAAGGAAGAACATTTTGAAGAGTGAAAAGTCCCTCAGCATTTAACAAAATGTCGCCCTAAAAAGAATAACTATAAATATTATTGCTTATAAGTAATATAAAATCTAGTTACATAAGAGTGAAAAGTTTCAGATATAGGTTTTTTGGTAGTTTAGCGGCTTAGCAGTTTAGCAGAACCATAAACACCTAATCCCCTGACCGCACGACTGCTTCCCTCATAGCATATCCCGCAGCTTCATCGCATTTTTCACGGCGAAACCGCCGAAATCATTATTAAAAAAGGCCCATACGTCCTTGCCTTCTTTCACCCATTGTTTTATTTTCCGGGCATATTCAGACAATGTTTCGTCGCTGTAATCAGAGGCATACAGTTTTTCATGTCCGTGAAACCGCAGATAAACAAAATCAGCAGTGACGGCTTCATGGTACGGATATCTTATACCTGAATCAGCTATAACAAAGGCAATTTCATACTGAGATATCAGTTCAAAGAAATCTTCCGTTATCCATGTTTTGTTTCTTATTTCAATGGCAAATCTGTATTGGCGGTAATGCTCTTTCAACAGATTCAGAAAATCAAAGGTTTGTGATCTGTCGTAAGCCAATCCTGGTGGTAACTGTATTAACACAGGCCCAAGCCGTGATTCCATACCTTCAAATAAACCAAAAAATTTTTCAAGAGCTTCTTCAGCATTAACCAATCGCAATTGATGGGTGATATATCGGCTAAGCTTTGGGCAAAAACGGAATGTCTCCGGTGTACGATTGACCCAGCCTGTTATGGTTGTCTTTTGCGGAAGGTGATAAAAGCTTGAATTCAGCTCAACACAATCGAATTTTGTAATGTAGTATTCAAGATACCTGTTTGGTTTGATATCCTTGGGATAAAAGATGTCCTGCCAGTGGTGGTAGCTCCAGCCTGAGGTGCCGATGAAAAATACAGACGGACTCATCTCAAAAAACCATTAGACAAACCGGGCTCTGGTAATTGTCGAGGCGATTTCACAACCCGGTTTGTATTCATGATAAAGAAATTGTCTAATACACTTATACAGGGGTATCATAACCTGATCATTTAATCAAAGTTAGAAAATAAAAAATATTGCTGGATTTTATTATAAATGAATTTTTTTATCTTTGCACCTTATAAAAAACTCTTTTTATCACAACAACGAATTCCATACGGGTGAGGTAAGGACAGGGGTTGCAGGCAGCAGCTGCCTGTAATGTAATTCTTATAACCTGTCTTATAACAGAACTGGCGCAAGCGTCCGCTTGTGCCATATCATTGATTGATTTACTGATTTGATGATTTGATGATTCCCCTCCCTGGAGAGGTTAGGGGTGGGTTTCGGAGGTCATTATAAGTTTTCAAAACTTTAATTTTTTATTACCATGAACCAATATCTCATTCGAAGAGCAACAAAAAATAACGACGATAAACGATTAAAATCACTTTACAGATCCATATTTCTCACCGAAGATGTAGGTGGTCTGGCCGAGGTCATGTACAACCATTATCCTGTAATGAAAAAGGAATACTGGGTTGTCGCAGAAGAAAAAGCCTCGCAGCAAATGGTATCAGCCATAGCCCTCATTCCCTGGACATGGGAAATAAATGGCGTCAGGTTGAGAGCCGCTGAGATGGGACTGGTCGGCACGTTGGATGAACACCGGGGCAGGGGGCTGCAGAAACTGCTGAACGCTGAATTTGACCTGACGCTGAAAGACGAACAGTATGACCTGGCCGTAATACAGGGTATCCCGGGATTTTATCATAAATTCGGTTATCACTATGCCGTTGCGCTGGAGAATCATATTAATTTACCGCTTGATAAGATTCCCGGTCATACAGACAACGGCAATTATACATTCAGGTTAGCGGATAAAAAGGATATTCCCTTTTTAATGAAAGAAGACGATCGTTACCGTTCGCATTATCTTCTTTCATCCGTAAGAGACGAACAGCATTGGGAGTACATGATGTCGTACGGCCTGAAGACCGATTGCGGCGCTGAATACTGGATCATGCAAGATCTGACACAAGGTGAACAGTATTATTGCAAGATCCCATGGGTTGGTTTCGGGACGGGGCTTATCGTCAGTGAAGTGAGTGAAGACATATCCCTGACCGCCCTTCACCGTATGCTTTCGTTCTGCAGGCAGAAAGCCGTTGAACGGAATAAACCCTATATCCGCTTTAACCTGCATAACGAGTCAACCGCGGCTGAAGCCATTATGGCCTTAGGCATACCGACGGGCAGACCGTATGCCTGGCAGGTTAAAATAGTTGACAAGATAAACTTTCTGATAAAACTAAAGCCTATATTGGAAAAGCGGATCGCGGACAGTGTGTTTAAGGGGTATTCCGGCATATACAGGGTTAACTTCTATAATGAGGTGATCGATATGCATTGGGAGAAAGGCTGCCTGAAATCAGTAACATCGGGAGGGGAAGGGGAGAGTCCTCATACATACTGTATCGGTAATGATCTTTTTCCTTCGCTTGTCCTGGGCCATCGTTCCTGGGAGGAGTTGCAATATTTCAGACCGGATGCATCGCCACAGCTGTTGAACATCCTGCCGACCTTTGAATCGCTGAACGACAAGACAGGCCTGCTGACCGGAACTTTGTTTCCGGCCTGCAAATCATGGATCTATCAGCAGTATTAATGAAGCTTTTCGACCTGGCAGTGTCGGAGGTATGTTTTCTTGATTCATACACTGACCTGTCGGTGTCGGAAATGTCATGAGTGAAATCTGATCATAGATTCTTCCAGGTCCTTTGGGCCCCGGAAGATCTTTACAGTTAGAAATCAACCTCATCCGGAGGGGGCCCGAAGCGAAAATTTTTATTAAGTTCGTCGATGTGTTTCATGTCTTCTGCTGTAAGCTCAAAGTCGAAGAGCTGTGCATTCGACAGTATCCGGGCCGGCGTAACGGATTTCGGAATGGTGACCACATCTTTCTGCAGGTTCCAGCGCAGCACGATCTGAGCAGGATCTTTATGGTATTTTTCTGCCAGCTGTTTCAGGATCTCAACATTGACAATTCTGCCCTGCATCAGCGGAGACCAGGCTTCATATTGTATATGATTGTCATGACAGAAGTCGATTAATTCCTGTTGTACCAGGTAGGGATGAAATTCCATCTGGTTTACCATGGGAACGATTTCAGCGGTTTCCATCAGGTCAAGCAGATGGTGTTTCAGGAAATTGCTGACACCGATGGCCTTAATCCTGCGTTGCCTGTACAGGCTTTCAAGGGCGCGCCAGGTTTCTTTATACTTGTCTCTTACCGGCCAGTGTACCAGGTACAGATCGATATAATCGAAACCAAGTTCGTTAAGACTTCTGTCGAAAGCCCTCATTGTTGCATCATAACCCTGGTCGGAGTTCCAGACTTTGGTGGTGACAAAAATCTCTTCACGCCTTATCCCGCTTTGCCGGATGGCAGTCCCGACCCCTTTTTCATTCATATAAAGTGTGGCGGTATCGATATGCCTGTATCCAATTTCAAGGGCATAAGAAACGGCATTGATAACTTCTTTTCCTTCACTGGCTTTGTATACACCAAGGCCCAGGTATGGCATTCTGACATTGTTGTTTAATACAGCACATCCTGTTATATCGGTCACCTGCATTTTCATTTTATACTTGAGCAGTTAATAAAACAAAATTAGCAATAATATATTTAAGACTGCGCGACCTCACGACCAGTCAACCCACCGACCATCAGACCATCAGACCATCAGACCATCAGACCAGAAGACCATCAGACCATCAGACCAT
>JAFGTR010000086.1 GCA_016934055.1 Bacteroidales bacterium
CAGACCATCAGACCATCAGACCATCAGACCATCAGACCATCAGACCATCAGACCATCAGACCTATAGACCAAACGACTCCTAAACTTTTAGATTGCATGACTATTTGACTGCATGACTTCCATGACTGACGGAATGACAGTTTTATTTCTCATGGCATAAACTTTGTCAAAAACGGAATGAATTCATTGTTGATGCCTTGGTCATATAACTGATCCTTCAAAGATGGTTATATACTGATACGGCAAAAGACAAAAGAAACCAAAGTTTAATAATCTAATAAAATATTGATATATGGAAAAAGGAAAAATTGACGTAACAACTGAAAACATCTTTCCCATTATTAAAAAGTTTTTGTACTCTGATCATGAGATCTTTCTGAGAGAGTTGATCTCAAATGCCGTTGATGCCACACAGAAATTAAAGGCTATGGCCAGTATGGGTGACTATAAAGAGGAGCTTGGAGACCTGACCATCAGGGTTAGTCTTGACAAGAAGAAAAAAACACTCACGGTGTCGGATTTTGGTATTGGCATGTCAGCAGAAGAAATTGACAAATACATTAATCAGATTGCTTTTTCCAGCGCCGAAGACTTTCTTGAAAAGTATAAAAATCAGGCAAACTCAATCATTGGTCATTTCGGGCTCGGATTTTATTCTTCTTTCATGGTTTCAAAGAAAGTTGAAATAGTCTCTAAATCCTGTAAAGGCGAATCTCCTGCGGTAAAATGGACATGCGATGGTACACCTGACTATACCCTTGATGAGGCAAAAAGAGACCGGCGTGGTACTGATGTCATTCTTCATTTTGATAAAGAATCTGAAGAATTTGCCGACGAGTCACGCATCGAAGGCATATTGAAGAAACACTGCCGTTTTCTGCCTGTGCCTATTGCTTTTGGAAAAGAAACGGAGTGGAAAGACGGCAAGTCAGTAGAAACCGGTGAGGACAAAATTATTAATGACACCAATCCCCTGTGGACACGCAAACCTGTTGATCTGAAGGATGAAGACTATCAGAAGTTTTATCATGACCTTTATCCCATGGTTGAAGATCCCCTGTTCAACATACACCTGAACGTTGATTATCCTTTTAACCTTACCGGCATATTGTACTTTCCGAAGATCAGGAATAATTTTGAAATTCAGAAAAACAAAATACAACTCTATTGTAACCAGGTTTTTGTCACTGATTCAGTGGAGGGTATCGTGCCTGAATTCCTGACTCTTCTCCACGGTGTGATCGACTCACCCGATATTCCGTTGAATGTTTCAAGAAGTTACCTGCAAAGTGATTCAAATGTTAAGAAAATAGCTTCTCATATCACCAAAAAGGTGGCTGATCGTTTGCAGGAAATTTTCAAAAATGATCGTGAACAGTTCGAGAAGAAATGGGATGATCTTAAGGTTTTTATTGAATATGGCATGATGACTGAGGAAAAATTCTATGATCAGATATCAAAAATTGCCCTCTATAAAAACACTGAAGGAAAGTATTTTACCTTCGAAGAATATGAAACCCTGATAAAGGAGAATCAGAAAGATAAAAACGGCACCCTGGTTTATCTTTATACCACCAATAAAGAGGAACAGTTCAGTTTTATTGAATCGGCCCGTGCAAAAGGATATGATGTCCTGATGATGGACGGTTACCTCGATACTCATTTCATCAACCATGTGGAAAGCAAGCTGAAAAACAGTCATTTTGTTAGGGTTGATTCCGACGTTATCGATAAGCTGATTATGAAGGAAGAAAAACGTGAATCAAAACTTTCTGAACAACATCAGAATGAACTTTCGCAGGTTTTTAAGAGTCAGCTGCCAGGTGACCAGTCACATTTCTCAGTAGTTTTTGAAAGCCTCGATGAATCTGACAGCCCTGTTGTCATTACACAGTCGGAATATATGAGGCGAATGAAGGATATGTCACAACTGGGCGGACCTGCCAGTTTTTACGGAAACCTTCCTGATCATTTCACCATGGTGGTTAATGCCAACCATCCCCTGGTACAGAAAGTAAATGAAGATAAGGAAAAGAAGTGTCGGAAAGACCTGGATAAATACGATGAAAAAATTAAGCCGATCGAGGATAATAAAAAGGAGATAGAAGAGGCCAATAAAGGTAAGAAGGATGAAGAAATTCCACAGGCCGACAAGGACAGGATCACTGATCTTGATAAAAAGGTAAAGGAATTTTCAGATAAAAAGAATGAGGTACTGAGTGGCTTTGGGAGTAAGTATAAACTGGTTAAGCAGCTGATTGACATTGCTTTGCTTTCGAACAATATGTTGAAGGGTGAGGATCTTAACCGGTTTATTAAAAGAAGTATTGAGCTGCTGTAGATCGACGGAACCTTTATTAATCATAAAAGATAAAAGATCAAAGATCTAAGATCTAAGAAAATTATACTGTCAGACCCCTTCATGGTGTCTGACAGTTTTTTATACGTGAGTCTGGTACGGTTCTTTTTTTATAAATGTTATGAAATATTATGATCCTTGATTATGTCCAACCCCCTGCCAGCGGGGGACATAGCGCTGCATGATCTTAACGATTAATAATAAATTTAATTCATCGTTTTGTCAAAAAAAAATTACATCGTTTATTGTTTTGCTTAAAGGCCGGAAGAGGCAATATCCCCCGCTGCGGGGGTTAGAGGGTGGATTTGCTGCGTACCAGATCTGTCTGTCAATTTCATACTATTTAACAATGAAACACTGTTTAACCTTTTCTCCATTCCACCATTCCACAGTTTCACTTTTTCACTCTTTCTTCATCTAACACCGGTTACCATCCCCCCTTCCCTCATATTGCGCTTCTCTCCGAAATTGTCTAATTTTATAGAAATTGTTCGTGCAGGCCTGCAATAATGACCTTGTGGTGATCACGCAACTTTTTTATGCTTTTTTCATCATTAAAAATGAATACTGGCATTACGGATTAACCAAAACAGATTTATGAAAACAAAATTCCTTTTCCTGGGTGTCTTTCTCCTTTCGCTCACATATTTTCTCAAGGGCCAGGAGGAAAAGCAAAAATTCCTCTATGTCGAGACAGGTATTGATTTTATCAGCTGTGAATCGCCTGAAAAAGACTATATAAGAGGTGATATTGATCCCTATAGTTACGGTTATGTGACAGAGCAGTTGAGAAGTCTGTTGCATCAGGAATACGTGGGGGTGAAATTCGAATACCGGTTACTTAAAAACCTGCTTGGCATTTCGGGTGGATTTCGTTACACACGCATGATAAGTTCAATAGGAAAGAGCACATACTGGTCTGAAGCATCAGATTTTTTTTATGTCCTTTCCCGTCAGGACGGTACTACAACAGAATATGCCAAAGTGAGGGAGATTGTTCAGAAATCAGATTACCTGGGAGTACCGGTTGAATTACGGATATATCCCAATAAGGATTATGCCGTTAACATATATTATAAGATAGGCGCAACATTTAATTTAAACATAATAAATAAGGAAGAGGTTTTATTCTATAGTGAAGAAATGAATCCATATCGTGATGAAGTTTCCAATGTTACGGAAGATCCTCTGCCTTTTTATGCATCCGTTAATCTTGGGGCAGGGCTTAAAATAGGAAAACAGGCAAAGCCCGGAGCCAACTTTGAAGTGAGTTTCCCTGTCGGAATAATTCCGTCAGATGAAAATGCTTTTGTAACACCGCAAATGGGCGTTGGTTTTCAGCTTATGGTGCGTATACCCTTTTAACACAATCAAAATTATGAAAAACAATATTATCCATCTGGCTTTCATTACGTTGCTGTTTTCAATCTCCTGCAGTGAGGAAGCTGATCTGGCCACGTCAATATTCATCCCGGATGATGAGTTCCCGGAACTTCCTGCTTATACCGAATGGGGTTACAATACCTTTGGTGCATACTACGACCGGCAATTGTTTATCTACAATGACTATTATGTGCCTGCCAAGGTGATCAACACAGGTGAGAAAACCTCATTTGTCCTGAAGGGAACGAAAAACAACTACAATTACTATTATGGTTATGACAACAACAGCATGTCAGTGAGTTTTGACTTGTATGGTTTTTTGCCTGATGCTTATATCGAACTTATCGCCTTAAACGATACCACAATTGACCTGTTGAATCCCCTTTGCAAGGTTGTTGTAACGTATGATACAATAGCAAGAGAGGAACATATTCTGAATGGCACTCTTCAGTTTAAAAGGGCACAAAACCTGATTGTTGACAAACGTCCTGTTGAGGTGATCCTGTCAGGTTATTTTAGTTTCCAGGCCCTGGTGGATGACGAGCCCATCAGTGTAACCTCCGGAAGATTTGATGTTGGAATCGGATACGATAATTTCTTCCGTTATTGACACCCTGGCAGGGTGGGGGTACCCTGCCAGGGTGTCATGGCACCTGAAGTTTTGTTTTGTCACTTTGTTTTCAGAACTTTACCTTTATTCATTCTGAGGGATGGCTGATTTTTATATCAATAAGTTGCCTACTTTCTCTTTGTTGCCGGGAGAGTCTACAAGCACCATGGAGGAAAAGATATTGCTTGAATCGGAGAAAATTCCTGTTGGTGTATTAATACCTGCTTTGTACGGCGATTTAGCGGGAACGGCCATGTATGCAATCATACAGAAACTGAAAAAAATGGACTTTGTAAAAAAAGTCTATGTTTGTCTCGACCAGGCTTCCAAAGATGAATACAAGTCAGCTCTGGCCATCACAAAGCCTTTGGGCAAAAAGGGTGTACTGATATGGAATGACAGTCCCAGGGTACGCACAATTTTGTCCGAGATAGAAAAAGAATTGTTTGTTGGTCTCCGGGGGAAAGGTAATTCGGTATGGACTGGCCTGGGCTATGTCATTGCCAAAGGCGATGTGTCAGCCCTCGCATTTCACGATGCCGATATTATTACCTACGACAAGGATTTTCTGATTCGTTTGCTTTTCCCTATTGTACACCAGAAGTATCAGTTTTCCAAAGGATTTTACATTCGGTATAATGACAGGTTTTACGGCAGGGTGACACGCCTCTTTTATTTTCCTTTTGTGCGGGCGTTGAAGGATATCTTTGGTTCTACTGAATATATTGATTATATGGGTGATTTCAGATATCCCTTATCGGGTGAATTTGCCACCTTTGTCAGCCAGGCCAGAATGCTGCAGTTCCCCTGTGACTGGGGCATTGAAGTGGGTATCCTGGGTGAAATTTACCTTAACATGAGGATCAGCCGTATCTGCCAGGTTGAACTTACACCCCGTTACGATCACAAGCATCAGCGTGTGGGAACATCGCCGGACAGGGGATTGTACAAAATGGCTTCCGACATAGCCCGTACTTTTTTTGCATTTCTTGCCAGCAATGGCAGGATCATTGGCAGAGACACCTTTAATTCCATTAGGCTGGCCTACCTGAAGAATGCACGTGAAATTGTAGGCATTTATGAATCCTATGCCGATATGTACAGCCACAGGATTGCCTTTGACTTTCACGATGAATTGAAAATAGTAGAATTATTTGCCCAGGGTATTGATCATGCTGCCAAGATATTTTATGATAATCCGAAAGGATCTCCTATGATACCCGACTGGAAAAGGGTAGAATCAGCCGTTGACGGTGTTCTGGAGAAACTGGCTGACGCTGTTGAAAATCCTTGTGAATCATAAAACCAATTTTACTGATCAATGATTGGTTTGTCATCATGTCTGTTACTTCTTTTACCGGCTTATTTATTTTCATGCATTTGACAAATCCTGACGTTAGTGAAATAGAAATGCAGGATGTCCACATAAACGTATCCTTTTTTTGCCATTTCCATAGCGCCTTCCTGGCACATGCCCACGCCATGGCCATAACCTCTTCCATGTAAAACTACCTGGCCTTCTTCTGTTGTAATTGAAAAGAAGGTTGATTTAAGACCAAGGTCTTTCCTGATCTCTGTGAGTTCAACCTGTCTTTCTCCAATCCTGTAATACTTCTCTCTTACTGCAGGATTACAGGTAAAATCTGATTGTTGCAGCAGTCTTTTATTAAAGCCCTTACTCACCAGATAGTTTATCCATTCGCTGCGGCTCAGTATGGCTTTCCAAGTGGCATTGCGTGAATTTCTGCAGAACGGGTCGGTTACAGGTTGCAGGTAAGGTAAGGGCTTTCCCCACACCCGGGCTGCATCAGATGTCATGCCGCCGCAATTGGAATGATACAGCGGATTAACCAGATGATTGTATCTGTCCATTAATACCAGTCCCTTAGTGGCCCGGGCAGCTGCCTGTATTTCAGGATTCATCCGGCTCTTTCCTTTGTATGCCTGGCAATGCTCTGTATCACACAGGTTATAGCCTTCGGTGCCATGACGGTAGAAGTTTTTAACCGCAAAAGTCCTTGCCAGAATACATTGTGCTTTATAGAACTCGGGATGTGCATTAGGGCCACCTTCGGTTTCAACCGTTCCGGCAATATACTTTTCGAGGTCAAGGATGTTGATTATCCTTAAAGAATGACCTTCCTGTGACAACAACAGGTTGTCATCAGATTCTTTTGGCGGTAATGATGGGGAAACAGGTCTTATCCTGAAAACATTTTCATGGCTGATACCTTTAAACTCTATGCGGCTGAATGTTCCCAGTATTCTGAGTGTGTCCTGGATGGTAAGGCCATGGCCTGCATTTTCAATATGGAAGATCAGTCCCTTGCGTGCAATACCAACCTGACGATAATCACCGTATATTATATACTCTCCCTCTGTAACACTCAATACCACAGCAGAGACTTTCTTTCCGAAATAAAGGCCAAGCTTAATATTGTCTGCCCGCAAAGTGTAAAAACAGGCAAGCATAAAAACAGTAAGGATAATACTTTTCAGATGTTTTGCGGATTTGATATGCATCATGATCATATGGTTGACTCTGTTCATCAGTTCAGGTTACCGGTTAAAAAATCTTCAATCTGGAATCTGTTTTTAAGTATAGTTTTTATAAACAGTAACTTAGGTTAATAACTATTGAAGCAACGCGGATATACGCCGGGCAACCCTTTCAGACACGCCTGGCTTGCCAGCTTTTTCAATGAGCTGGTCATAATGATCGAGCATTTGCTGCCTGTATGCCTTATCGAATAATATGTTATCGAGCTCTTTTTTGATGTCCCTGGCCAGATTAAACTGAAGCAGTTCCTTTACAACTTCACGGCCCATGATAAGATTGACAAGGGAAAAAAACTGAATATCAACGAACGGCAAGCCGGCATAATAAGTAAATGTGCTGGTTTTGTATACAACCACCTGGGGAACGCGATGCAATGCTGTTTCAAGTGTGGCTGTTCCTGAAGTCACTATGGCGGCATCAGCATGCTGCAATAATCCGTATGTCTGACCGTGAAGCAGCTTCACAGGTTTGCCTTCAATATAAGGGCTGTAATCTTCAGGACTTAGCGAAGGGGCTCCTGCAATGATAAACTGGTAACCCGGATAATGCTCAAGGGTTGCCAGCATCTCGGGCAGACACAGCCTGACCTCCTGTCTGCGGCTACCTGCAAGTAAGGCTATTATTGGCTTTTCTTCAAGACCATTTCTTTTAATAAAAGATGAATGATCTTCATGTTCTTCCATGCCGGCTGCAACACTATCAGATACCGGATTGCCGTAATATTCTGCGGTAATGCCATGATCACGGTAGAAATCCACCTCGAACGGCAGGATGACAAACATCCGGTCGACATATTTCTTTACCTTTTTCACCCGCCATTTACCCCAGGCCCAAAGCTTGGGTGATATATAATAGAACACCCTGTAATTGTGTTTTTTCGCAAACCGGGCAATTCGAAGGTTGAAACCGGCATAATCGATCAGGATCAATGCATAGGGCTGATAGCGACTGATATCAGCTTTACAGTCTTCCATATTCTTTCTGATTCTGCCGTAATGGCTTATGACCTCCCAGATACCCATAAAGGCCATTTCACGGTAATGTTTTACAAGTGTTCCGCCGGCCTTCTGCATCAGATCACCCCCAAAGCAGTGGAAATCGGCTTCAGGATGAAGCTGTTTTAAACTTTTCATCAGATTGGAAGCATGCAGATCGCCTGAAGCCTCACCTGCTATGACATATAACTTCATAACAAACTGATTGTCATTTTTGTAATAAATACACCTGCGGCCAGTATCACTGTGGCGATAACCACACCTTTTGCTGAAAGCATCGCATCGAGCCAGTTAAAGATAAAAAACAGTATGATGTTGGGGAGAATGCAATGACTGATCAATACAGGCAGGATGGATGACAGTATTGTATAATCCGAAAAAAGTGTATAACGGACATCCTGTACTTTTGCAAAATATAACACCATATAGACAATGACAGGCAATACAATGCCCGCAGCTATACCAAAACCAACAGAGTTATATTTTTTCATCATTTGTCAGAACCGGTTTTATAGTTTCCATTGCCGTAAATTGTCCAGCATTGTATAGGCAGTAAGATCGGTCTGGATCGGGACAACTGACACATAGGCATTGCGCAATGCCCATTCATCAGTATCATCGGCTTCCGGTTCGCTGTTATGATAATAGCCTGTCAGCCAGAAATAATGCTTTCCCATGGGGTCGGTGCGTTTATCGAATTCTTCCCTCCAGAATCCTTTGTTTTGGCGGCATATCCTGATGCCTTTAATTTCATCCGGGTAACCATTCGGTATGTTGACATTCAGGCATACCGAACGGGGCAGCCCGTTTTCCATAACCTTTGAGATGACACGGCCTGCAACAGATTTTGCTGCCGTAAAATCAGCATTTGAATCAAGGCTGAGCAAGGAAAAGCCGATTGAAGGTATTTCATTGATGCATCCTTCGAGGGTGGCACCCAGGGTACCCGAGTAAAATACACTGGTCGACGAGTTGGAACCATGATTAATACCTGCTACCAGCAGACCGGGTTTTTCTTTAAGCAACTGGTTGCATGCAATCTTAACACAGTCTACCGGTGTGCCGTTACACTTGTACATAACCAGATCATTCTCTTCATACATTTTTTTCACACGCAGGGGATTCTTCACTGTTATGGCATGTGACATCCCCGACTGGGGATCCGAGGGAGCCACAACCACAACCCTGCCCAGGGGTCTGACAACATTAACCAACTCTTTGATGCCTTTTGCCTCCAAACCGTCATCGTTGGTAACCAGAATTAATAGTTTATCGCTTTTCAAGTTATTCATTGTTATGTCAGCAAAGATATAAAACGGGGAAGCAACTTACGATGAATGATAACCGTTTTTTTTTACTTTTGTAAAACACTCTTAACATAAAATTCAATTTCGAAAATAAAATTGCATGAATATCTCTTACAACTGGCTCAGAGACTATCTCGACATCAATCTGAAAGCAGAGGAATTATCAGCTGTTCTGACAGACATAGGCCTTGAAGTAGAAGGCATCGAACATCATGAAAAGATCAAGGGAGGGCTTGAAGGATTCATTATCGGCGAAGTCATAACCTGCGAAAAACATCCCGATGCTGATAAGCTGAGCGTCACCACGGTGGATATTGGTTCAGACACACCGCTTAATATAGTATGCGGCGCTCCCAATGTCGCAGCCGGACAGAAAGTGGTGGTGGCTACTATCGGATCGGTAATATATAAAGGCAATGAGCAATTTGAAATAAAGAAAGCAAAGCTCAGAGGCATTATCTCAGAAGGGATGATCTGCGCGGAGGATGAGACCGGTATGGGTGACAGACACGATGGTATTCTTGTTTTACCTGATGAAGCAAAAACAGGGACACCGGCGAAAGAATATTTTAATCTTCAGCCCGATACCGTTTTTATTATCGGACTTACGCCCAACCGTATTGACAGTGCGTCGCATTACGGTGTTGCGCGTGATCTGGCCGCATACCTGGGGAAAGACATGGCGGTTAAGGCTGTTTTGCCCGACACCGGCTCTTTCACCGTTGATAATACTACAGATAAGGTAGATGTGATCATTGAAAATCCTGATGCCTGTCACCGCTATACCGGGGTCAGCATAAGTGGTGTTACGGTTGGCCCTTCACCACAATGGCTGCAGGAGAGACTACGTTCCATCGGATTGAATCCCATTAACAATGTTGTGGATATAACAAATTTCGTGTTACATGAACTTGGTCAACCCCTGCATGCTTTTGATGCCGATCAGCTGAAGGAAAGGAAGATCATTGTTAAAAACCTGCCGGCCGGAACCCCTTTTGTTACGTTGGATGGGGTGGAACATAAGCTTCATCAGGAAGATCTTATGATATGTGATGGTGAAGGTCCGGTTGGCATAGCCGGGGTTTTTGGCGGATTGCACTCGGGCATTACCGAGCATACGCGGAACCTTTTTATTGAAAGCGCATATTTTAATCCTGCCTTTGTTCGAAGCACATCAAGGCGTCTGGGTATTAATACCGATGCATCCTTTCGTTTTGAGCGTGGTGTAGACCCCGACATGGTTATTACAGCACTTAAACGTGCTGCGTTGCTTATCAAGGAAGTGTCCGGAGGATTCATCTCATCAGAACTTGTTGATGTTCATCCCCGCCCGATCTTACCTTTCAGGGTAGAGGTTACATACAAAAACATTGACAGGCTTATTGGCCTTGCTATCGATAGAAATATTATTAAGGACATCCTGACAAGGCTTGAGATAAAAATATTGAATGAGACCGGGGAAAAACTTATTCTCGAAGTACCCCCATACCGCGTAGATGTTACACGTGAAGCTGATGTTATTGAAGAAATACTGAGGATTTACGGATATAACAATGTGCCCGTTTCGGAAACCCTGAAGGCCAGTCTTTCCTTTACATCAAAACCTGACCGTGAAAAAATGGTCAATAAAGTCTCCGATCTTTTATGCGGCAGTGGGTTTACCGAGATCATGTCAAATTCAATAACCACATCGGCATATTATGAGAAGCTGACGAGTTATCCGCCCGGGAGGCTGGTAAAGATATTGAATCCGCTGAGCAATGAATTGAATGTTATGCGTCAGACCCTTATCTTCGGAGGTCTTGAGGCTCTGATACATAATGTCAACCGGAAGAATCCTGATCTCAGACTATATGAATACGGCAACTGCTATTTTTATGATCCGGAAGCAGCAGGTAAAGAAAGTCTTGCCCCCTATCACGAGGAATTTCATATTGGTATCTTCCTTACCGGATTGAGAAATGAGGTAAACTGGACCTCAAAGGAAGAACATACTTCATTTTTTCAGATGAAAGGATATGTTGAAAATGTATTGCATCATCTGGGATTTGACCTTCAGAAAATTCGAAATGAACCGCTTACAAATAAAAATGACCTTTATGATCAGGCCATATTGCTGAAGGTTGATGAGGTGCCGGTCGCTGAATTGGCTATTCTGTCATCAGGGCTGGTTTCTTCTTTTGATCTTAAATCTGAAGTGTATTATGCTGATCTTTTTTGGGAGAAGATCGTAAATGTTGCCGGTGAAGTTCATATGCAATTTACGGAATTACCGCGGTTCCCCGAGGTAAGACGTGATCTGGCCCTGCTGCTTGATAAGCCGGTGACTTTTGAACAGGTGAAAGAGCTGGCTTACCAGACTGAAAGGAAATTGCTGAAAAAGGTCATATTGTTTGACGTTTATGAAGATGAAAAGATGGGTAAGGATAAGAAATCTTATGCCGTGAGTTTTATATTGCAGGACAATGAAAAAACCCTTACAGACGAAAGGATTGACAGGGTTATGAAAAACCTGATGGAAGCCTGTAAAAAGGATTTGCATGCTGAGATACGGTAATACCGGAAAATAAACACACAACATACCCATGGCAAAAATCGAACTAAAAAAGGGTGATATCACCACATTGAAAACCGATGCCATTGTAAATGCCGCCAATACAAGCCTGCTGGGAGGCGGTGGCGTCGATGGCGCCATTCACCGTGCTGCCGGGCCCGGATTGCTGAAGGAATGCCGTATGTTAAACGGATGCAAAACCGGAGAGGCTAAGATGACCAGCGGTTATAACCTGCCTGCAAAGTTTATTATCCATACTGTAGGACCTGTTTGGAACGGCGGTAATCATAACGAAGAGGAATTGCTGGCCGGTTGTTACCGCAACAGTCTTTGGATCGCCGAAAATACAAAATTAAAGTCTGTTGCATTTCCTAATATCAGCACCGGCATTTATGATTTTCCCAAGCCACTGGCTGCTGAGATTGCCATTCGGGAGGTCAGGAATTTTTTAAAAACCGCCCGGGAAATCAGGAAGGTTATTTTTGTAGCCTTCGATGATGAGAACTATAAACTGTATTCAGAACTACTTGGATTGGAATAAAAAACCCTTATCAGGTATTCCGGATATGGCAAAGTAACCGTGTCATTCAGAAACTTTATCAGCAATATTATGCATAACGCTCAATCATACCTTCTTTGTTTTTTCTTTGTTAACGTGTTTTTTTTGTCACAATTATGTGGTCAGGATGACGCGGGCAGTGATGCCTGGCTGGTACTGAACAAACATGGTGATGCAGTGAAATCTGTAGCCTATTCTGACGATAGCTCAGTATTGGCAACGGGTTCAGATGATAAGACTATTGTAATCTGGGATCTGAAAACCGGTGAACCTGTTACCACTATTGGCAATAATTATTTCCCGGTGAAAGCCCTTCAGTTTTATAATAATGATGAATTGTTTGTTGCAAGTGGTCCCGATATCAAACTGATAGATCTCCGGGGCAACATCATTCAAACCTATACCGGAAAGACCGTTCACATCTGGTCATTGGATTTTAGCAGGCCAACCGGCAGAATAACAGCAGGCAGCTTCGGGAAGACAATCAGAATTTGGGATATTAAATCGGCAAAAGAATACCTGTTGCTCGAAGGACATGAGAAGAGCACATTGCCAGTGTGTTTCAGCCCAAAAGGAAACCTGTTGCTGAGTGGGTCGCTTGACCAGTCTGTCAGGTTATGGGATGCTGATTCCGGTAAGGTGTTAAGGATCATGGAAGGTCACTCAGGCAACATATTTTGTGTGGCTTTTCATCCTGACGGTCATTATGCTGCCTCAGCTTCAGCCGATAAGACAATCCGGCTCTGGGACCTTCAGACCGGTGAGATTGTTCAGAGTTATCTTGGTCATAACAGCGGAATTCTTGACATCGATTTCAGTCCTGAGGGCTATCATTTATTAAGCTGTTCGGATGACAATACCATTATACTCTGGGAAACTATTAGCGGGAAAAAAATGTACAGCTTTATTGATCATAAGGCTGCTGTTAACGCTGTTGAGTTTAATCCTGATGGTAAGTCTTTCGCCTCTGCTTCCGATGACAGAACAGCCCGTGTCTGGAAACTTGAAAACAAAATATATGCAGAATCAGGCTACCATGATGAAATTGAAAATGCCATTGCCGGATCGCCATTGTTCAATGCCAGAGAATCAGGAGAAACCAGGCAGGATTATAAAGAAAGACAGGAAAAAGCCCGGATTTTTCTCATGGAAATCTACAACACATATTATCAGAAATACATGCAACAGCTGCGTTTGCAAAGTTTTGACGAACTGAAGAAATAAATATGTTATACTATGAAAAAAGCTAAAAGGATTGGTCTGGTAGCCCACGATAACCGGAAAAAAGACCTGCTTGAATGGGTCGAGTGGAACTGGAAAATGCTGACAGAACATGAATTGATATGTACAGGTACAACAGGTAAGCTTATCGAAGAATTCCTGGTAAGAAAAACTACTGAAGCAAAGGTTAAACTTCCCAGGATTGGTAAGTTAAAATCAGGCCCGTTGGGGGGTGATCAGCAGCTTGGGGCGTTGATCGTTGAAGGAAAGATTGATATGCTTATTTTTCTTTGGGATCCGATGCAACCTCAGCCACATGATGTTGATGTTAAGGCACTTCTGAGAATAACAGTGTTGTATAACATTCCTACGGCATGCAACAGGGCATCAGCAGATTTAATGATATCATCGCCGCTTTTAAATACCGATTACAAGCCCATCCTTAAGGATTATTCTTCATATATTCAGCGATCGATTGAGTTTTAGGGAAGAAGGCTGTTAGGCTGGAAGTCGTGAAGTTTTTAGTCTTCTTTGATCTTTAATCTTTCATCTTAATTCAGGTCCAGGCGGACGCTTGAATCAGTATATAGCCCCCTAACTGGCGTCCGCTTGTGCCTATAACAAATCCGTGTAATCAGCGTAATCTGCGAGAACCTCCCCTCGTCCCTTGTTCCTTGTCCCTTGTCCCTACTTCATCCTCCCCAGAGCCTCTTTCATCCTTCTCATGGCTTCAATCAGATTCTCGTCGGAATTGGCGAATGATATCCTTATGCAGTCGGGATCGCCAAATGCTTCACCCGGGACGGTTGAAATATGAGCTTCTTCAAGCAGATAGAGGCATAGATCAGTGGTGTTGTTGATTGTTCTGCCGTTAACTGATTTTCCAAGGTAATATGTAACCAAAGGAAAGACATAGAATGAGCCCTCGGGATCGTATACCTTCAGGCCTTCAATGTCACGTACAAGCTTAACCATCAGAACTTTTCTTCTGTAAAAAGCTTCGCGCATATCTTCAACACATTGTTGTTCCATTGTAAGAGCAGCCACAGCAGCTTTCTGGGCAATAGTGCAGGCTCCTGTAGTCATTTGTCCCTGCAGTTTATCACAGGCTTTGGTGATCCAGAGCGGGGCGCCCATGTAACCGATCCGCCACCCGGTCATGGCATACGCTTTGGAAACGCCATTGATAACAACAACCCTTTCTTTCAATGCAGGAAACTGAGCAAGACTTTCATGCCGGCCAACAAAATTGATGTGTTCATAGATCTCATCGGAAAGGGTTATGATCCTTTCATGCTTTAGCAATATGCCGGCAAATGCTTTCAGCTCATCTTTGGAATATACAGCGCCTGAAGGATTTGAAGGGGAACAGATCATAAAGGCCTTGGTTTTTGGTGTAATGGCATTCTGCAATTGAGCCGGTGTGATTTTAAAGTCATTTTCAAATTTGGCTTCAATAACCACAGGCTTTCCTTCGCATAACTTTACCAGTTCGAGATAGCTAACCCAGTAAGGAGCAGGGATAATAACCTCATCGCCTTTATCAATGATGGCCATCAACGCATTGGCCAGTGAATGTTTGGCTCCCGATGACACAAGGATTTGTTCAGGTGTGAAATCCAGGTCGTTTTCCCGTTTAAACTTGCTGACTATCGCCTTCTTAAGGTCCGGGTATCCGGCAACTGGAGGATAGAATGAGAAATTATCATCAATGGCCTTTTTGGCGGCTTCTTTTATATGATCAGGGGTGTTGAAATCGGGTTCTCCGACACCCATATTGATCACATCGACACCTTTTGCCCTAAGATCACGGCTTCTCTGGTTCATGGCTATGGTTGCCGACGGAGATAATGCGTTAACACGCTGTGAAAGACTTTCCATCTTATTATATATGAATAGTTTTATTAATGCGGTAAAAATAATCTTTTCATCATAAAATCATTAATATTGCAAAACCTATTTATGAATTAATTCAGCAACATGACTACATGGAATAGCCTGATGGAGATTTTAAAATACATACTTCCGTCGCTTGTTGTTTTTTTGACCACATGGTATCTGGCTTCAAGGTATTTCAGGAGCGAAGACGAAAAACGAAGACAACAGATGGCACTTAACAATCAGAATCTTATTACGCCTCTCAGGCTGCAGGCCTATGAAAGAATAATCCTTTTCCTCGAAAGGATTAATCCTGAAAGTCTTGTGATGCGGTTTAACAAACATGGAATGACATGTCAGCAACTTCAGAATGAATTGCTGACGGCTATCAGGGCTGAATTTGAGCATAACCTGTCACAACAGATCTATATATCAAACCAGGGATGGGAGATGCTCAAGAACGCAAAGAACTCTACCATTCAGTTGATCCATTTAACAGCTGATAACTTTAAAAGCGATGAACCGTCAATTAACCTCAGCAAGGCCATCCTTGAAAAGATGATAAAAGAAAAGAAGAACCCTGCTTCAGAAGCCATTATCTTTATTAAGAACGAAATTAACAGGTTATTCTGAGATCAATCACAACATTATGCATAAAGCCTTCATGATACCATGGATGTGGTTCGGCCTTTCATTGTCGCTTGCTGCACAGACAACTGCTGATTCAAGCTTGCTGACCATTGACAGGTTATTCGGTTCATCTGAATTTCTGATTGAATCTGTTCCTTCGATACGATGGATCAATGGTGGTGAAGCATACATCATCAGCGAACCCGGTAAAAAAAATGATACATGGGAGGATCTTGTTAAAGTTGAGACCCGAAGTCAGAAACGCAGCCTGTACATTCCTGCCGAAAAACTCATTCCTGCCGGTGATTCAATTCCTTTAACCATTGAGCACTTCACACTTTCTCCCGATGAATCAAAAGTGCTGATCTTTAACAACAGCAGCCGTGTATGGCGAAGCAATACCAAAGGCGATTTCTGGGTATATGACCTTTTAAACCAACAACTTATCCGTATCGGGAGCAGGTTTCCCCCTTCCTCGCTCATGTTTGCCAAATTCTCTCATGATAACCGTTACGTAGCCTATGTGCATGATTTTAATATCTATATTGAAAGTCTGACCGACGGTTTTATTAAGCAAATCACCTTTGACGGTACAGGAGATATTATCAACGGTACATTCGACTGGGTATATGAAGAAGAGTTCGGGTGCCGTGACGGATTCAGATGGAACCAATCCGGCGGGCATATAGCATTCTGGCAACTGGATGCTTCGTCAACCGGTACTTTCTATATGATTAACAACACCGATTCTGTTTATTCCAGAATCATACCCTTGCAATATCCCAAGGTTGGGCAGTCCCCATCGGCATGCAGACTGGGTATTATTGACCTGTCGGGAACTGAGGTCACATGGATTCCAGTTCCCGGTGATGAAAAAGAGAATTACATTCCGCGCATGCAATGGATAAACGATAAACTGTTGCTTATCCAGCAAATAAACCGCAGACAAAATCATTTAAAGTTTTATACATACAACATAGCCAGCCGGGCATTAAGAATGATCTATGAAGAACACGACACGGCCTGGGTGGATATTACCTATCCGGATATCTCTGTTGACGGGTGGGAAATGGAAGATCTTATTGCCATAAATCAGGGAAAGGAAGTGTTGCGTTTATCAGAAACAGGTGATTGGCGGCACCTTTATAAAATCAACCTGGTCTCAGGACAGGTTACCAACCTTACACAGGGGGAGTACGATGTTGCACGTTATTATACGGCTGACAATAAATATGTTTATTTCAGTGCTTCTCCAAAAAACAGTACTCAGCGTTATTTATACCGGGTTTCACTTTCAGGCAGGGCTGATACGCTAAGGATCACACCCATGGAGTATGCCGGCGTCAATTTGTACGGGATATCACCGAACAGCCAATATGCCATTCATACCCATACCAGCATTCATTCACCTCCGTCGACTAACCTGATAAGCATTCCGGATCATAGTATTCTTCAGGGGATAACTGACAACAAGAATTACAGGCAAAATATCGCTCAGCTTAAGATGCCTGCTGCCACATTCTTTTCTGTTACCACAGCAGATGGCACTGAAATGGATGGCTGGATGATCAAACCGCCTGATTTTGATGATTCCGGAAGATACCCGGTGCTGTTTTATGTATATGGTGAACCCTGGGAGCAGGTAGCTGCTGATACATGGAAAAGCCTGTGGTATGTCATGCTTGCCCAACAGGGCTATGTCATCATGGCATTGGATAACAGAGGTTCTCCCTGCCTGAAAGGGAGCGCCTGGAGAAAATGCCTTTACCGGAAAATAGGCATTATTAATGCAGGAGACCAGGCTATGGCAGTCAAGGAAATACTGAAATGGGATTTTATCGACACCACAAGGGTGGCCGTATGGGGATGGAGTGGCGGCGGCAGCATGACCCTTAACCTGATGTTCAGGTATCCAGGGATATACAAAACGGGAATGGCTGTTGCAGCTGTATCGGATCTGCGGACTTACGACAATATTTACACGGAACGTTATATGGGCTTGCCTTCAGAGAATATGGCCGCTTATTCAGAAGGTTCACCAAAAAATTTTGCCGGGAACCTCCAGGGTAACCTGTTGATCGTTCATGGCACAGGAGATGACAATGTTCACTATCAGAATACAGAATTGCTTGTCAATGAACTGATAAGATATAACAAAACCTTTACAATGATGGCCTATCCAAACCGGTCTCACAGTATATATGAAGGCTTTAACACCCGCAGGCATTTGTATACATTGCTGACAAATTATCTGAAAGAATATTGCCCGCCCAGAGGAGAATCAGAGTGAGCGTGAGCGTGAGTGTGAGTGTGAGGAAATATAGCCCCGGAGGGGCGACATTATGGTAGGAACAAAGACATTCGATATCAGCCCCGGAGGGGCGACATTATGGTAGCCCGGGGTGCAACCACGGATTAAGGATGAAAAACCGGAAAGGCTGCAGGTACAACACACACAAAAGTTAAAACAAAATATGCAGCCCAACAGTATGAGCATCATAAAAAGCATAAACAAAATAACACCTTATGTTCACATTTTAATGGCTTTAGCAAACAAATTTGCTTGTTTTTACCGTTTTATATCATTACAACATATCAGATAATTTTTCACTGCTTAAAAAAAAACCTATTTTTGATCTCCTATTAAAACGATATTATGTTTTATCTGTTCAGGAAAGAAATCACAGGCTTTTTCAGTTCGCTCACAGGCTATATTGTCATTATTTCCTTCATCACCATTACGGGTTTATTCCTTTGGGTATTTGACAGCCCGCTGAACATAATTGAAGGCGGGTATGCATCCCTCGATTCATTGTTTTACATTGCACCATGGGTATTCCTGGTGCTGGTGCCGGCCATTACCATGCGCATGTTTTCCGAGGAGAAGAAAACCGGGACCCTCGACCTGTTACTGACACGTCCCCTGAGTGAATCACAGATCATCATAGCCAAGTATGCTGCTGCCATTGTTTTGGTCATACTTTCGCTGATCCCTACTTTTGTATATTATATTTCAGTGGCATTACTGGGCAATCCTGCAGGAAATCTTGATACAGGTGCCACATGGGGGTCATATACCGGACTATTCTTTCTGGCTTGCAGCTATGCCATCATAGGCTTATGTTGCTCCTCCCTCACGGATAATATAATCGTTTCCTTTCTGCTCACCGTTGCATTGTGCATGTTTGTCTGTTTCGGATTTGATCAGATCGGCAAACTTAATACATTCAGCACATTAGGCGATATTTTTATCGGCCTTGGCATTGCCGGGCACTACAAATCGATGAGCCGTGGTGTGATCGATTCACGTGATATCGTATATTTTATGGCTCTTGGTGCCGTGTTTTTTCTGTTTACCCGTTATAACCTCGAAAAACGAAAATGGTAAAGCGCCTGGATTATTTAAATACTAAAACAAGGCAACGTCTGAAGCTGGTTGTTCGTTTGATTACGGTCGTTTTGCTGGCTTATGTCTTGTCATATTTCTTTTTCCGCATTGATCTTACCGCGGAAAAGCGCTATACCCTGTCTCCTTATAGTAAGAAAGTACTGAGAAACCTCAATGACATCGTTTTTGTGAAGGTCTATCTCGACGGGGAATTGAATATCCCTTTCAGAAAGATGCAACAGAGCCTTCGCGAAACGCTTGATGAATTCAGGATTTATGCTAAAGATAACATTCAGTATACCTTTGTTAATCCTTTCGAAAGTACTGATGCCGGTTTAAGGGAGGATATGTTCAATCAGTTGTATGAGAAAGGATTAAAACCAACTAATATCCTTTCAAAGGATAAGGAAGGCGGGAGTTCTGAAAAGATCATCTTTCCGGGGGCTCTGGTTTCCTATAAGGGTGTTGAAATACCAGTGAATTTTTTGAAGAATAATCAGGGTATATCAGCTGAAGAAAACATAAATAATTCCATTCAGGCTTTAGAGTTTGAGCTGATAAAGGTTATCAGTTCGAGTGCTGTGGACAGGATAGAAAAAATTGCTTTTATAGAAGGTCATGGTGAACTTGATGAATTTCAGACCAAAGACATATCCAACGCTTTTTCATGGTTTTATCAGGTTGACCGCGGTAAAATCGGAGGACAGCAGGGTATACTGGATGATTACCTTGCGGTGATCATTGCAAAGCCTGAACGCCGGTTTAGTGAACAGGACAAGTATGTGCTCGATCAGTATATTATGAAAGGCGGGAGCGTAATGTGGTTCCTTGACAGGGTGGCAATAAGTATGGATACACTGGCCATGGGTTCAGCCGTGGCCCTCATCAATGATCTTAACCTTGATGATATGTTGTTCCGTTATGGGGTGAGGATCAATCCTGTGCTCCTTCAGGATATTCAATGCAATATTATTCCGGTAAATGTAGCACTGGCCGGCAATAGTCCGGAATTCAAGCCTGCTCCATGGTTTTATTTTCCGCTTTTATCGGCACCGCCTTATCATCCGGTTACCCGGAATCTTAATATGATCAAAACAGAATTTGTAAACACCATAGATACTATCGGGGCCCGTGAAGGGACAACCAAAACAGTGTTGTTAAAATCATCTGACTTTTCACGCGTGGTAGAGGCGCCGCTCATAATGAGTCTCGATGAGATCCGCGCTGATCCCAAACGCACTGATTTCAGGAATGCAGGACTTGCCGTTGCCGTGATGCTTGAGGGGACATTCGAATCAGTTTTCCAAAACCGTATGATCAGTGAAATCATGCCCGGATCCGCGTCTTCATACCTGGCACGGAGCAAGCCTGCAAAAATGCTTGTTGTTGCTGATGGCGATATCATCAGGAACGATATACGCATGACACCGCAGGGTATCACAGCCTTCCCGCTGGGCTTTGACCGTTATACGCAGCAGACCTTCGGTAATAAAGATTTCATCATGAATGCCCTGCATTATCTTACCGGCAACGAAGATCTTGTTAATCTGCGTTCGAGAGATATAACACTCAGGTTGCTCGATAAAGCCAGAATAAAGGAAGAGCGAGCTTTGTGGGTCATCATCAACACCATACTGCCCGTTATGATGATTATCATTGCAGGAATTCTTTACAACATACTCAGAAAAAGGAAGTACGAAAAGGCCTGACATTTGATACCGCCGGTTCTTCGGAATGGTGCGGGACTTAATTATAATCAATTTTTGCATGCAGAGAAAAATCATAATCATCCTCGCATTTGTTGCTTTAATCATTATAGCGGTTGTATTTGTTCTTAATGACAGGGGAAGCACGATACGCAGAGGCCATATGGATTTCACACTTGAAGAGCCTTCACAGGTTGATAAAATAATCATCGGCAATCACAGAAAAAGTATACTCATTGAAAAGAATGGTGAGGACTGGCGGCTGAACGGGCAATACCAGGCCAGAAAGGAAATCGTGACTATGTTTTTACAGGCAATGGGAAGGCTTGAAGTCTTATCACCGGCGTCCAGGTCAATCAGTGACACCATTATCCGAAGACTTGAAGAAAAAGGAATACACCTGACATTGTATCGGGGCAACAAAACTCTTAAATCATTATTTGTATACTATGAGAAGGAGTTTGTCCCCGGTACCTATATGATGGATGAACGACAGAAAAAACCTTACCGGATTGGATTAACAGGTTATAAGCGTGACAATATTGAAAGTCTGTTCAGCACGGCTGAAATTAGCTGGAAGGATAATGTCCTGTTCTTCTGCGAACCCGGAGAAATTGCCGCTGTTGAAATACGATATCCTCAGCAGCCCGAACGTTCTTTTTGTATTGCCAGGGATAAAAATAATACACCCAGTTTGTACACGGCTGATAAAGCATTGTCTCCGGAACATGTCAATAAGGATGAAATACTGGATTATCTCTCATACTTTGTTCCGGTTCATTATACCATACCTGCTGATACAGTTAGCACTATCATATGGGAGCAGGATCCTTTTGCTGTTCTGACAATTACTGGTCAGCATAACGATATCTTTTCCATTAAAGCATTCAGGATACGTTTACAGGACGGACGATCATATGATATGCACAGATACATTGCCATAAATGATAGCGATTCACTGCCGGTTATAGTAAAATACGCTGATACAGATCCGATTATGAAGTCTTATGTTGATTTTCTAAAAAAGTAGAAAAGCTCCCCTTCGTAAACCTTTTTTTTTGTAATATTGACTTTTTGTATTGTTAATAATACAGAAGAATCAAATAATTGTCTTAAAACAAATTAAAAAAAGCATTCATGAAATTTGTTGTATCAAGTATTGACCTGTTGAATCACCTTCAGTCAGCAAGCCGCGTCATTAGTCCGAAAAACACGCTGCCCATCCTGGATAATTATCTGTTTAAGCTTGACGGGAACAGGCTTGAGATTACGGCTTCTGACCTTGAAACCACAATGATTACCACCATGGAGCTGGAAAACGTTTCCGATAAAGGCAGTATAGCCATTCCGGCACGTTTGTTGACTGATTCACTGAAAGAATTTCCTGATCAGCCGCTTGCTTTCGATATCAATACTGAGACCTGTGCTATCGTCATCAGCTCTGAGAACGGACAGTTCTCTGTGGTCGGGCAAAACGGTGATGATTTTCCACAACTGCCCCAGATCAAACAGGAGCGGAGAATTGCTTTCAGGGCTGACGCAGAAGCGCTTGCCAGCGGTATAAACAACACCTTGTTTGCAACCGCTGATGATGAGCTCAGGCCTGTTATGAACGGTATATATTTTGAGCTTACCGATAAAGAGCTGACCTTTGTGGCTTCTGACGCCCATAAACTTGTACGCTACAGACGCAGTGACATCAAAGCCGATGATACAGGGGCATCTTTTATTCTTCCCAAAAAGCCTGCTTCCATACTTAAAAATATTCTCACTAAGGAGCAGAATCAGCTGACGGTAGAATTTGATGATAAAAATGCTTTTTTTACTTTCTCCGATTACAAACTGGTATGCCGTCTGGTAGAGGGTAATTATCCAAGCTATAATTCGGTGATCCCGACCAACAACAACAATAAACTTATCATCGACAGGTCGAGATTACTGAATACCATAAAAAGAGTGTCTGTGTTTTCAAATCAGGCAAGCAACCTTGTAAGGCTTAAGCTGAAAGGCAATAAACTGACTGTTTCGGCGCAGGATATTGATTTTTCGACCTCAGCATATGAAGATATTGCATGCCAGTACAATGGCGATGATATTGAAATAGGATTCAAATCCACTTTTCTTGTTGAGATATTAAATAACCTGGAGTCTTCCGATGTTTCAATTGAGCTGTCCGACGCTTCGCGCGCCGGTTTACTGCTGCCTTTTCAGCAGGAGAATGAGAACGAGGACATCCTTATGCTTTTAATGCCTATGATGATAGGAGCATGAAGTTAGTCTTAAAAAATCCCGTGGTATTTTTTGACCTTGAGACAACAGGAATTGATGTTGCCACAGATCGCATTGTTGAGATATCATACCTGAAAGTGTATCCCAATGGCGATGAGGAATCGAAAACCATGAGGGTAAACCCCGGCATGCCAATTCCTCAGAAAGCGATCAATATTCACGGTATTACCGATGAAGATGTGAAAGATGCACCGTCATTTAATGAAATCGCGAAAAGTATTGCGAAAGTATTTGAAGGTTGTGATTTTGCAGGGTATAACTCCAATAAATTTGATTTGCCGCTTCTGGCCGAGGAGTTTTTAAGAACTGACATTGACTTTGATTTGAAAAAACGCAAATTTATTGATATTCAGGTGATCTTTCATAAAAAGGAGCAACGAACCCTGAGTGCCGCCTATAAATTCTATTGTAACAGGAACCTTGAAGACGCGCACAGCGCAGAAGCTGATACCAGAGCCACTTATGAAATCCTGCAGGCTCAGCTTGACCGGTACCCCGACCTGCCCAATGATATCGATGATCTGGCAAAATACTCAAGTCACAACCGTAATGTGGACTTCCTCGGAAGAATTGTTTATGATGATGAAGATTGTGAGATTTTTAACTTTGGCAAGTACAAAGGGAAACGTGTTGAAGAAGTACTGAAAAAAGATCCGGCCTATTTTGGATGGATTATTAACGGGAATTTTCCCCTGCATACCAAGAAGGTTTTAACAGCGATTAAGCTCAGAGGAGCGTTTGGAAAGGAGTGATTCAGGAACAGAGGAAAGGTGGAACAGTGGAACAATATTACGATGAATACTGAATACTGAAAACCTGTTGCTTTCATGAAAATAATCTGTATCGGACGAAATTATGCTGACCATGCCAGGGAACTTAATAATCCGTTGCCAACCGTTCCGGTTTTCTTTATGAAACCCGAATCATCAATTATTATCAACAACAATCCTTTTTTTCTGCCGGACTTCTCCAATGAAGTCCATTATGAAGCCGAAATTATCCTCAGGGTTATACGTCTTGGTAAAAATATTGAAAAACAGTTTGCTCACCGTTACTATCAGGAGGTTGGCATAGGTATTGATTTCACGGCACGTGATCTGCAGCGCGAATGCATGAAGGAAGGACAACCATGGGAAATTGCCAAAAGTTTTGACGGATCTGCTGTACTTGGTAAATTTATCAAAAAGGAGAAACTGCCGGATCCCGGGGCCATCAGTTTTCAGCTTGAGCTGAACGGAGAAATCGTACAGAAGGGCAATACAAAAGACATGATCTTTTCTTTTGATGATATCATTGCTTATGTTTCGAAATTTTCAACCCTGAAAATGGGTGACCTGATCTTTACAGGAACACCTGCAGGCGTTGGACCTGTAAAAATAAATGATCATCTTGTGGGTTCGGTCGAAGGTCAGGTGTTGCTGGATTTTATGGTGAAATGACGGTCGGAAAGCTTATCTGATGCCGGTTGTCGGCCTGACTGCCGGAGAGGCAGTTTGTCGGTTGTTGTGGAGGGTTGTGATTGTTATGGTTGTATGTTGTAATGGTCAGTCATGCAGTTGAGTGGTCGTCTGGTCGAGAGGTCGGATGGTCTGCTGGTCAAGAAGTCTTTAATCTTTGATCTTTATTCTTGATTCTTGGTTCTATTTTTATCCCTACCTTTTCAAAAAAATAAACCCCGTACTGATCGTTCCCAAAACAGGATGGTCGAAAGCGTACCAGTAATTGCCGGCTTTTAACGGTTTACCTTGCTGGTCAGTGCCATACCAGCAGTCATCAAGCGTATAAGGATCCCTGGTATATAAAAGCCGTCCTTCCTTATCGAAAAGCCTGAAAACCGATCCTTCAGGGAGTCCGAAAACCCTGAGACAGTCGTTAAAGCCATCGCTGTTGGGCGTTATGGTGTTGGGGATCTTTAAACTCACTTCAATTAAAAAAATTTCATTGTGATAACAACCGTAATCATCGCTCAGCAATACATTATATTGAACCGAGCTTTGAGGCGTTGCCACAGGATTTTGACAATCAAAACAACTTAATTGACTTATCGGATACCATTCACCGTTCACATAACCATATCTGGGATTGAGCGTAACGGATGATCCGGGATTCAGCAGCGTGTCAAGGACAGTTATTGTTTTTTCAGGGTAAAGTGTATCGCAGTTAAGGATTATATTAAAGTATTCACTGAATTTACAGTCATACTGATTTGTGACGACAACAGAATAATGATCGTGAAAAGCTGTCATACGGGGAGACTGCACATCATAAGCCGACAAATTGATTTCCGGCTCCCAGTCATATGAAATACCTTTGGAAGCCTCCAGAAAGATATCTTCCTCATAGCGGTAATAATGATTGACAACTCTGTTGGTGTCTTCGGGATAGAGGGTGTCGCAATCAATTATCAGGTGAAAAATATCCATGACAGGACACTCATCGCCTGTTCTGATAATGGCCGTAATGGTTTGTTCGTATGTTCTTACTGTTACAGTCTGCTGATAGGGTGAAGATACGGCTTCATGTGGCAGCCACTCATAGGTATAACCCGGGGAGGCTGTCAGGACATCTTTATTGTCACCATGATAATAAAGGGTATATTCATGGAGGATACCGGCCTCGCCGGTTCTGATAAGGCTCATGGCATCCACCAGTATCATGCCGTTATAGGGTTCATGATAGACATTTACGGTATCCCACTGCGGCTCAACCAGCAGATATGATATATTGTTGTCAGCAACAAGGAAAATGAAAGAATAATTCAGCCATTCGGTATAGCTTATAGGATCACTGTCGACCAGCAAAACATCTCTTCCGCCGGCATGATCGGATCCCCAGACCTGGAATTTCAGGGGGAAGCCGACATAGGGATTTACCTCATCTTCAACCCCATAGTCGGGATTGGTGCATAAATATACATTAAGCTGAAAACAGGAATTCTTTTCCAACGGCTTTATTAAGGGTTGATACAGGTATTCCCGTTGCCGGGGCCCGTGCCAGTCATGAGCATAATGTACACCCCTGGCTCTCAGCAGTACAAAGTTTCCTCCGTCAACGGGTTCATATAACCTGCTGCCGCTATATGTCATATAGGACGCCATCAGGTCAGGATCGCTGAAATCATCACCCGGCATTATATACCAGTCATAAGGCGGAAAGGCATCTCCCAGTTCCCCTTCAAGCGAGCCGTTGTTCAAATATTGCGACCAGGATACCTTCCATATGATGACGGAAGCTGTTAAAAGCAATAATCGCAAAATGAATGTGCTTTTCATGGCTTTCTTTTTACAGTTTTTCTTATTCCTTCAGGTTCAAACAATCCGATATTGAGTCCCAGCATGATCTCGTGAGAACCCGAGAAGTAATTGCTCAGTGACGAAATACTCTGTTCATAACAATAGGCCAGATGCAGACGGCCAATACGAAATCCCAGGGCAATGAATATTGCCTTTGTTGATTTGTAGGCAACTGATAACCAGTTGTAATTTTGATAAAACACTTTAAGCTGAGTGTAATGATAAAGCGGATCTTTGTCAATTCTTGCCACAAAGACGGATGGTTCGAAATCAAAACGCTTTAAATAGAATTTGTAACCGCTCTGGAAAAAAAAGTCTAGGACATTGCTTGTATACCGGCTGTCTTCAAGCGGGCTGTTGGTGTGAAACAATTCATTTACACTGCCGCCGGCATGGAATTGCCTGGTATGAAAATATACGCCGAAACCGCCGTCAGCAATAAGCGGCTGATGATCAAGGTTAGCCAGCTCAGGGTCGCCCGGGTCAACAGGATCAAGCAATTGTTCATTTACCCGGACATGTTTCAGTTGTGCTGACAGCCCAAATGATAATTCAGTTGTTCGGTTCTGGTTCAACGGTATGAAATAGGCATAGGTGACCGAAGAAAAGAAGTGATTAACAGGGCCATTCTGTTCATTAATCAATAATCCCCCGAAACCCATGCGGTCTTTTGATACAAAGTTTGTTTTATTCAGCATCATGGTTGGGGTGTAAAAATCAAACTCGCCCAGGCGGAAAGAACCTCCGGCGCAGGTGGTGCTGGGAGCGTTTTTGGTGCCAATCCAGTTTCTTTTGTGTGATATGTTTACCAGCGGGTACCGGTCCCTCCCGGTAATAGCCGGGTTCACAAACTGCTCATAATTATAATGTTTGGTGTAAAGCGGAGAAACCTGCGCCAGGCTTACAGATGAAAAAAACGGCAGAAACAAAAAGATGATCTGCAGCATGAGATAACAGGTGCATAAACCATATTTCGGAGTGTATGCTTTCACCTTTCGGTAAGGTTTGACAGGTTGTAAATACTATGCAAATTAACGGGGAAAAATGAATAAATATTAAATCAGCAGGTCATAAAATTTCATTAATTTCCGCGACAATAATGAATAATTTCTTTCACATGTATACCAGTGGTATTCAGCACGGGTATCCCGGCATACTCATTTTTAGTCAGTATCAGGGGTAATTCTGTGCAGCCCAGTATGATGGAATCAATGTGTCGGCCGGTCACCATTTTTTCAATCATGCTGACCAGGAGATCCCGTGTTTCTTTTTTGAAAACGCCCAGTTCTATTTCGCTGAAAAGCTTTTCATTGATGATTTCTATATCGTCAGGATCAGGTACTGCAATATTAATACCCTTCTTTTGAAATACCTGCGGATAGAAGTCCGCTTTCATGGTGAGGCCGGTACCGAATAATCCGGGATGTTGAAGTTTTCTTGCCATTACTTCATGGCAGGTGGCTTCTACTATGCTGATCAGCGGCAGGGTTGATTTCTGCTGAAGGGCATCGAACAGCAAATGGGGTGTGTTGGCTGTGATGGCTGCAAAATCAGCACCAGCCTTACGTAATGCTTCAATCTTTTCAAGTATGTAGCCGCAAGCCTTGTCAAATTCCTTACGTTTAAACATTTCAAGGAAATCCCACATATTTACGCTGTATATGATGATCTCGGGGTATTCAGGCTTTCTGTCTCCGTTTTTGAAAGCATTGATGATCTCTTTATAGTAATCAACCGTAGCTTCAGGGCCTAGGCCCCCGATGAGTCCGATGCGTTTCATGGGCGATAGTTTTGATTAACAACAGGATAAAAGTAGTCTTTCAATTATAGCATAAAGTTAGGGAATTTCTCAGCAAAAGAGCGAAGACGGCCAGGTTATTAATTGGTTACTTTAAATGATGATGAACAGGCAACGGATGCTGAACCATCATTATTTTTTCTATCTTTATACCGGCAGGGATGGAACTTTTCCCATAATTTGCCGTATTGACATATAACCACCTATTGTTAATTTCCTGCACCGGATGGGTGCAGGGGAATGATGTTCTTATCACCAACCCTTTCATAAAACAAAATTGATCCGGGCATGCTGCAGGGCAGTATGGCTTACATCTTTTTTTAAACGTTGGAATAAGGAGACCAAAAATGAGAAACTTCAGATTGTTTTTCCGGGCAGTCATCTTTCTGCTCATGACCGGTAACCCGGTAGTTTTTGCCGGATGGGAAATCATCAGCCCGAATCCGAAACTGATGGATGTGCAGATTATGGGAGATACCTGGTTTGCAATTGAGTATCATGGAGCTTCTTCAAGCGACTATTTCCTGATTTCAGAAAACAACGGACATCGTTGGGATACCCTTTCTGATTTTTCTTCTGTGTTTCGTATCCGTGTACACAAAGACAAAATACTGGTAAGAGGCATCTATAAAGGCACTCTTGGATTTTACCTGTCCCCTGACACGGCAAAAACATGGCAGAAACTTACCTGGCTTTATGATGTAAGCGCTATTGATATGTTGATGAATGATACGGCCATCTTTTTCTTTGTGTCGAAAAGCTCTTCCGTTACAAGTCCTGTTTACCGTTCCCTCGACACCGGCAAAACCTGGTATCCCCTGCCCATTGAGGCCGGTGACGTAAACTGGAACGGTAATGTGTCCGGCATTAATTTTGCCGTTCAGGGCAAAACGATAGGAGCCTTTTTAAATGCAGCAGGTTTTCACATATCAAAGGACGGCGGGGATACATGGACAAAATGCATGGACGGGTTGCCGGATCTCGACATTGATTATGGTCCTTTATCCGTAATCCCTGAAGGTTTTTCGGTTCGTTATCCTGACGGGTGGTATGTTTTCAACGAAACCAGCTGGATCAAACAAAGCTATCAGGCTTACGCTTATTTCGTGGAATATGACAAATGGAAGGAGATTACCAATGGCATACCGATTTTGAATATATGCGAACAACGTGCACCCTATACCTTCGCCGTGCACGGGGAGGCCGGAGGAATAATTTATTATTCCCTGGACAACGGGGAAAAATGGTTTATGTTTTCAGAGGCAGGTACAGAATTCACTAATGCTTTTCCGAGTTCAATCGTTATCAGCGGTAATTATGTATATGCGGGTTTTTCAACCGGTTTTGCCCGCCGCAGTCTTTCGGAAGCCATAAATCAAATGATTAATGAGGAAGAAGAGGAAGACGAGGAAGAGACAGCCTATCCGGTTTCGCCGGCGGAGATGGAGAACCTGATGGGCATGCTTGGCCCTGATGCCCTTGAAGACCTGCTCGAAGAGATGGGAATCGACGCCGAAGAGCTTTCCAATGAGGAAATGCAGGATTTCCTTGAAGACTATATAGAAGATAATGGCATGACAGATCTTTTCGTCAACAGCCAACCGGGAAGCTGCAGTTACATGGGTATGCCTCTGTGGTCGATGAATGTGGCCAACCTGAAACTGTTCTTAAGGGATATCATATTCCGTAAAAAAGGGATCGGTCCTGAAGTGAAGCTGGCCATGAATTATATCCATGCCGTCGACAGTGCCAAAGGCATTTTTGGCAGGCACTGGCGCTTTGAATACGAGACTTCTCTGGTGCAGCAGGACAGTTCGGTTACACTGACCACCGGTGACGGTGCCACTTTTATATTTTCAGATAATAAACCTGTTGTTGCCGGGGCCACAGCTTTTTCCATACCATGTTTAAATAGTGATCAGTATAAACTCCATTGGACAGGGGCAACATGGCAGGTGGAAAAGGGATTGGGCTTCGGGTTCCTGAATTTCGACGCCGCCGGAGGAAACCTGTTTTTATTGAAGTCAGTTGAAGACCCATACGGAAAAAAACTAAACCTTGCCTATGATGCAGGGAACAAACCTGTGTTGCTGACCGACGGATCAGGGCGGGAATACAGTCTGACATACAACAATAACCTGTGTGATTCCCTTAAGCTACCCGATGGCAGGTTTGCCGTTTTTTCATATAATGACAGGGGACTGCTCGTTTCATCCACCGATTTGGGAGGGGTGGAAACCCATTATACATACGATGATATACGGAACATTCAATCCGTGGATCTTGCCGGTAAAATCACGAACTTTCATTATGATTACGAAGCCGATTCACTCGGAAAGATATTGGCTGTCATTGACCCGGAAGGCCGGCAGATCAACTATTTTTCAACCCTTGTCGATTCATCTGCCAGGTTAACCAACGTCGTTTACCCGGACAATAACATGGTCACCTATCAGACATGCGATGGATTGGTTACGGCGATAACCAACACCGGCGGAGAGGTGAAAAAGATCTTTTATAACGGGGAGGGAAAACCCGATTCCCTGGTATGGTACGATGGTTCAGCCGTGGTTTTAACCTATGATGCAAAGGGTGATCTTGTATCCAGGCGCGACAGGGCGGGAAAGATTACCATTTATGAATACAACGAAAACCGGAAATTGTTAAGAGAAAAAAGCCATGAAGGGGAAATCAGGGTTGAAAACAGCTACAATGCCCGAAACCAGCTGGAAACCATCACGCTTCCCGGGAACCGTATCACCGCTTATACATATGACGACAACGGCGCACTGGCTTCCGTAACAGACCCGGATGGCAATATCCACGCATTCGGTCGTGATGAATACGGTAATATGACCTCCTATACAAACCCGCTGGGTCATACCATGAATTATCTGTATGACGATGAAGGATTTTTTCCGGTCAGAAGTACCGATTTTAAAGGCAATAACTATGATATGGCCTATGACAGTAACGGCAAGCTGACAGAGATAACCATGCCCGACGGGAATAAAAGGACATTTCTATATGATTGCTGCACACAAACCGGCATTACAGATGAGAACGGTAACACGGCGTCGGTCATCCGCGATGCTACCGGCCGGATTCTTGAAAAGACCACAGCCGAAGGGATATCATATCCTTTGTTGTACGATGAAACCGGATTTTTATCAGGGTTTACCACAGTTTATGGTTCACAGAAGAACCTGTCATATAATCAGCGCGGGCTTTTAACCCTGATCAGTGATGAGGAGGGAAACATACGTTATGCCTATAATGAAAAGGGCCAGCCTGTGTCTGTTATGGATAAAAAGGGCAATGAAACCCGGTTTGCTTACACAGAGGCGGGAGATCTGTCGGCCATTACAGATGCGGCAGGCCAAAAAACACGGTTTGCTTTTGATGAGGACGGAAAACTCGTTTCATTAACCAATGCACGCAATCAGACTACCACATTCACCTATGATGCAACGGGAAATGCAGTGGAAAAAAAGCTGAACAGCACATCTTATGCCACCTATGAATATGACAACCAGAAAAAGATTATGGCTTATTCCGACTCGTCAGGCACAACAACCTATACAAGGAATGCCATGGGGTTTGTGACCAAAATCACCTACCCACGAGGACTTTCAGTGGATTTTGAACATGATGCAAATGGTAATATCACGGGAATCACTTATCCCGATGGAATGAAGGTCAGCAACACCCCTGATGTTATGAACAGGATAGAGAATGTCAGCTGGGGGACATCGTCAATCAGTTTTGAATACGGTGCAGCGGGAGATCTGCTGGCGGAAACACGCAGCAACGGAACGCAAACTCATTATGCTTACAATAAAGACAACGTGCTGACTGAGGTCGAACATACCGGTGCCGATACTGTTTTTGCCGGGGAGTTTATTACTATGGAAGAGGGGGTCATTACCGGTGTGCAGGCCAGGTTTATCCCCCCGGTCAGTGTCATACCGGTGAGGCTGACCAATATGAATTCAAACAGCTTAAACCAGATAGACGGGTCTTTTTTTAATCAGATGTCTCTTCCGCATGATGCAGATGGCAATCTCACTGCATTTATAGAAAAGGGAGTGTGGAAAATGACAGCTTCCTATAGCCACGATAACCTCGTTACTGCTGTAAAAACCAGTGGAAAGACCACCACGGTAAGCTATGATGCCATGAGGTTTCCGCGAAAGATGGCCTCAGGCGGAGTGACGACTTACCTTTATTACGACCACAAAGGCCGCCTGCTTTTTGAAACGGATGAAGCCGGCAATCCAATCATCAATTATGTTTACCGGGGGAAAAGGCTTGTTGCAAGCCAGACCGCTGACGGCGAGGTGTGCTTTTACCATCACAGCCGTAATGGCAATACGCTGGCTGTGACCAGCCAAGACGGCAGCATCCTGAACGCTTATGCCTATACGGCGCATGGTGAGGTTATCGCAAAGGAGGAATCAACGGGTAACCGTTTTACCTTTCTGGGTGCCTTTGGTGCGATAAGGTTTGACGATAAATATATCCTCACAGGGGCAAGGGTGTACAATACCCATATGGGCCGCTACATTCAGCGTGACCCGCTGGGGATGATCACGGGAACCAATCCTTATTTATATGCCTCTAATAATCCTGTGTCCGGAATAGACCCGCTGGGACTTGACGATGAGAATGAAACCGTAAATTCCCAGGCTCTGGATCCATCGTCTGATAATGATTATTCTACAGCAGGCGGAACGGCCAATCCCTATGCAGATGGTTTACCTTACCGCGGGAATGACTGGGACACTTATGGCTCAGCGCTGAGCAATACGGTGAATGATTTTTTCAATCATCCGGTGTCCGACTTTATCCCTGACGCAGTGGGTAACCCGGTAGCTTTTGCCAAGGCGATTCATCATCTGAGCAATAAAGAATACGGCAAAGCCCTCTGGCAGTTCGTTCCTTTTAATAACTCCATGGAATACGCAGCCGACTACTATGAATCAAAGTCAAAATTCATGGATCCTACAAAGTTTTCAGAACTTGGTATTTTTGGTCAGTTCAATATGCAGAAGACATTTACGTGTGATCTTTAAAACAAACGATATGAAATCAGTTATACTATTCCTTGTATTGCTTTTGTCGGGGTTACTCTCTCCGGCCCAGTCTGTGATCAGCTATACCTACGACAAACAGGGAAGGTTAGTGGCCGAACACAATGAATCGGTCTACCGGATACAATTGTCTTATGATCCGGAGGGTAACTTTATTTCAAAAACGGTAACCAATTATACCGACATCAGCGGTGTTGCTGAAAGGCCGGTTGAAAGTGCATGCCGGGTGTATCCCAATCCTGCCGTTGACCTGGTCACCCTCGAGAGTACAGACGGAAGCCTTATCCGGGAAATATGCATCAGCGATATGCAGGGCAGGAAACTCCTGCTGATGGAATGTGAAAATGCAAAAGTACAGCTGAGTATAAATAGTCTTCCTGACGGGGTATATTGCCTGCTGATGGAAACGACCACCGGAACGCTGAATGTATTACTCTTGAAGCAATGATTGAAAGAACAGGCAGGTTATATTCATAGTCTTGATTTATAACCTTCTTTTTCATTTCTTATACATTGAAATTATTTGTATATTTAAATACCTTTTGAATTTATGCTTACAGTGATTCAAAATCCAACGTGCGTTGCATTGACTTTCAAAGGAGGATGAAATAAGCAATAACCGCAGGGATGAATATAGCATTTAGGGTCAGTATCCGCCATTGTTTCATAACAATCTTATATTTTACTTTTCTTCAGCCGCTTCATGCGCAGAAAGATGCTGTGCGTTTCAAGCACTTTACAATAAATGAGGGTCTTTCACAAAACATGGTGGATTGTATCCACAAGGATCAATACGGCTTCATGTGGTTCGGTACATGGAATGGCCTGAATAAATTTGACGGATATACCTTTTCTGTTTACAAACATAATGCGCATGACCGAAACAGCATTTCAAACAATTTTATCTATTCAATTGCTGAGGATAAATTCGGGAATTTATGGATTGGCACGGCCAATGGATTGAATGTCTATCTTTATTATGAGGACAGTTTCATCAACTATCTGAGTGTGCCTGAAGATGAAGCCTCAATTGCCAATAACAGGGTCAATGCAGTTATTACCGATAAAGAAGGGTATATATGGATCGGTACGGGCAAAGGAGTTGACAGGTTGCATGTTACCGGCAGATCAGGTGCCATTGATGAAATAAAACATTACCGCTCATTGTCACAGGGCGGTTCAGTCATCGGAGAGAATGTGCTGTCTCTCTATGAGGATCCTGATGGCAATATCTGGATTGGCACCACAAATGGTTTAAGTTGTCTTGATAATAAGCGTGAAAAATTCATCTCATTTCAGAACGACCTGCAGGATCCGCTAAGTTTGTCATATAATGAAGTATATGCGATACACAAAGACAGGCATGGATTTTTATGGGTGGGTACAACATACGGAATTGGCAGGATGGAAGACGAGTCAGGTGTCTTTCATAATTATTACTATGATCCGTCGAACCCGGCTTCTCTTGCACACAGTGCCATAAGAGATATTATAGAAGACGGGCAGGGAAACCTCATTATTGGCACATATGGTGGCGTAAGCATATACAACCGGGAGACGGACAATTTTACAAACCACAGGCAGATTTTGGATGTTTCCTACAGCCTTAACAACGATTTTGTGAACTGCCTTTATTATGATGATGACGGCAATATATGGATAGGGACGGAGAGAGGCGGAATAAACAAGTATAACATTTACAGGAAGCATTTTGAATTTCTAGAACATGAACCCGGCCATGGAAAAGGACTCAGCCACCGGATTGTGAATTCTATATGGGATGATGATGATTACCTGTGGATTGGCACTGCCGGAGGAGGATTGAACAAATACAACAAAAAGAATGAGGTTTTCACGTATTACCGGTATAATGTCAGTGATCCGACCTCGATCTCCAGTGATTTTATTACAACCATATGCAGAGATACGCAGGGGAATATCTGGATCGGTTCATGGAACGGAGGTTTGAATAAAATGCCACAGGAAAAAATTGAGGACGGTAAGTTTGTCCGGTATCAATACTCTCCGGTAGACACAACAAGTCTGATCAGTGATTTTGTGGCAACCATTGTTGAAGATAAACAGGGAAATCTCTGGATAGGCACCCTGGGAGGTCTCGACAGGATGGACCCTGTTACCGGCCGCTTTGAACATTATACCGGCAGGGTTGGAGACAAGGTCGTGGATCAGGTCGGCTGCCTTCAGTTTGATCAGCATAATAATCTTTGGGTGGGTACCATACAGGGTTTATTTAAAATATTTGCCCGGCAGGACGGTGAGATTGATCTTCATGACCCTGACCTCGAATACTATGTATATGATCAGCAGGATACTGCAACGATCAGCGGAAACTACGTTATATCCATATGCATGGACAGCCGGAAAAAATTATGGTTTGGTACCTATGGCAATGGACTTAACATGCTTGTTCCGGGCTCAGATATAAACGGACGGGGCCGGTTTATTAGCTATACCGAGAAACACGGATTATCAAATAATGTCATCTACACCATCCTTGAAGATGATGCAGGCAATTTGTGGATGAGCACAGATAACGGTCTTTCATGTTTTAATCCGGAAAAGAAAACATTTCATAACTTTTATGCATCGGACGGTCTCCAGAGTAACCAGTTCTACTGGTCGGCCGGTTACAAAAACAAGCAGGGTAAATTGTTCTACGGCAGTATGGATGGGCTGAATGCCTTCATGCCGAATGACATCTACGGGAATAAATCAATACCGCAAACGATTATAACAGATATTAAAATTTTCAACCGGTCAGTTAAGGTGGGAAGGGAATATAACGGAAGAGTGGTTCTTGAAAAGTCACTGGTCAATGCTGAAAAAATTACGCTTTCCTATAAGTCAAGAGAATTTTCAATTGAGTTTTCCGCATTGGATTACGATCAGCCTGAGAAGATCTTTTATGCATACAAAATGGACGGATTTGATGATGAATGGACATTTGTATCTTCAAACCGGAGATTTGCAAGCTACACAAACCTGCCGGGGAAAAAGTATGTTTTCATGCTCAGGGCAGGGAATAGCGAAGGTTTTTGGAATGATGTCCCGACAGAATTAAAAATACACATATTACCCCCGTTCTGGAAAACCTGGTGGTTTATCACCGGTATGTTCATGCTGGCAGGAAGTTTGATTTGGTTGATTTTCAGGATGAGAATATACAGCATTAACCAACAGAAACATATGCTGGAAAAACGTGTAGAGGAAAGAACAACGGCATTATCCAAAGCGAAGGAGTTACTTGAAGAAAAGCAGGAGGAAATAATGCTTCAGAATGAAGAGCTGTCAAGGCACAGGCATAACCTTGAAGATCTTGTTCGGGAAAGGACCATTGAACTTGAGAATGCCAGGAAGAAAGCCGAAGAAGCCGACAGGCTCAAGTCTGCTTTTCTTGCCAATATGAGCCATGAGATCCGTACGCCCATGAATGCCATTGTAGGATTTTCAAGTTTGTTGTTGTCAGACCTGACTGAAGACGAAGAAAAAAGATATATCGAGATCATCAACAATAACTGTGAAAACCTGATGGTTCTCATCAATGATATTCTGGATATCTCACTTATTGAGGCAAACCAGATAAAAATCGAGCTGGTACCTTTTGATGTAATCCCTTTGCTTCAGGAACTTGAAAGCATATTTAAGCAAAAGAATCAGTCGGATATCGGTATTATGTTTCATAATCCTGATTCAGAGCCATTGATACTGGTTGCCGATCCTTTTCGTTTCAGGCAGGTTATGAATAACCTGTTGAGCAATGCTCTGAAATATACCGAAAAGGGAGACATAAAATTTGGCTATCAGATCCAAACAGGTAAAGTTGTTTTTTATGTGGAAGACAGCGGGATCGGCATTGACAGCAAAGATTTTCTGAAGGTCTTTGATCAGTTCCAGAAACTTGAAACCAGTGCGACCAAACTTTATAAAGGAGCAGGCATTGGTTTGTCAATCAGCCGTAAACTTGTTGAAATGATGGGCGGGCAAATCTGGCTTGAATCGGAACCCGGTAAAGGATCTACATTCTATTTTAGTATACCCTTTGAGAAGAAGAATGTTAAGTCATTGGTAAAAATGAAAGGGATATTGGACAGATCTGCTGATGAAATACCTGATGTAAGTTTAATTATTGCAGAAGACGAGTCAACCAACTATCTTTTGCTTGAGAAGATACTGAAACCGCTGAAATACAAAATAAGCTGGGCCAGAAACGGCAAAGAGGCCGTGGAAATATTGAAAAATCATGATGGTTCAGGAATCTCTCTTGTGATCATGGATATAAAAATGCCTGAAATGAACGGGATTGATGCTTTTCATGAGATCAGAAAAATCAACGCGGAAATTCCGGTTATTGCTGTCACGGCATATGCCTCAGAGAACGAAAGGATTGAAATCATGCAACACGGTTTCACGGATTATATATCAAAGCCGTTAAATGCCAGTAATTTTGTTAATACTATCAGGAATGTGCTGAGCATGCATGCAAGGAAAGGGGTGAGGTAATGAACGATAATCTTTGGTTTTTGACAGTAAGGGTTGTATGTTACCGGTTGAGGTTGCTTGCCTGTAAGTGTTTCTTGTGGTCATACAGTCTTGTAGTCATGCAATCCTATGGTGTGTCAGTCTTTGATCTTTAATCTAAAATCTTTAGTCTTAAAAAAAACTGTCAGACACCCCGGGGCATCTGACAGTTAAAAAGGCATTATAATGTGTTTTTATTTTTTCAGGAGATCCCTGATCTCAGTTAGCAATTCCTGGTCTTTGGTCGGGGCCGGTGGTGCGGCGGGAGCTTCCTCTTCCTTTTTCTTCAGGCTGTTCATGGCTTTGATCATCATGAAAACGACAATAGCAATAATTAGAAAATCAACGGCTGTTTGTATGAAAGTGCCATAGTTAAGAGTCACTGCCGGAATAACCTCTCCCAGTTCATCAACAGTTTCCTGTTTCAGAACGGCCTTCATATCGGTGAAGTCAATACCGCCGAGCAGCAAACCAATGGGAGGCATAATGACATCACTGACCAGTGAAGCTATTATTTTACCGAATGCTGTGCCAATGATAATACCAATGGCCATGTCCATCATATTGCCTTTTACGGCAAATTGCTTGAATTCTTGTACTAGTTTCATTTTTACGTTAAGATTAGTTAATGGATTATTGTAAATTCAGGTTAGAATTTTGCGGTAAAGCCTATGCCCAGTATCTCCTTGAACTGTATCTTGGATTTGACTTCCTTAGTTGCACCATTATCCAGTTCTTCAAGAATGGCAATATCATCGTCGTATATCAGCTGTGTTGATAAGGAGGCTCCGATGAATTTGGTGATCTTCATAGTCAGCAGCGTCTCCCAGTTTATATCAATATTCTGGGGATTATGCAGGTAATTGGAGAAGAAATCAGCCTTGGTGGCAAAATTGATATTTTCAACCAGATCCTTTTTAAAGGCCAGCCTCAGGTAACCCCCGAATTCCACACGTGACTTTTTGCCCGGATCAACACCAAAGGCGCCGGCATCAGCCAGAACCTGGTTATTCACGAAGGTGACCTTTGCGGATAAAGGGGCGATGAATGCCGTAAACACGTCACCGGGTTTGTAATCGAGCCCTATGGCTCCCAATAAATAAGCCGGGGCCAGTAATGCTGAAATAACACTGTCGTCAGGATAGTTATAACCATCAGTCATCTGGGTCCTGAAATTTAACAGGGCAGAATAATACCACGATTTGAATGCATGCTGACCGTATTTGGAAAATAAATCAAATTTGTCATCGGTCTTCTGGATATCAGCATCTTTTTGTTTGAGCAGACCATAACCAATATCAAGACTATTGTCCCAAACCGATTTGCCCTTTTTATAATTGGCAAAAAAACTGGCAAGGCCATTAACTGAATATGATCCGATACCTCCGGCTGCCCAGTTTGTAAGGGAAGTCTGGGAAAAGTTCAAAAAGAGGGCTCCCCCTTTTTTCCATCCTTCGATCGTATCGGCAGATTGGGTGCGGAGTTTTTCCTCTGCTTCGGTTAACTGCGCATTCATAGTCTGAAATGCAAAGCATAAACCAAAAATTAAAAACACGTATTTCTTCATAGTATGATAGATTTAGTGGATATAAATTAAATATAACCAACAAAATTGAATAATCATTGCTTTTTTAAACATTTTGTTTATTGAACAAAGACCAAATTGAATTAATAGGGGTATATCACATAAAATTATTTATGCTGTATGGCATTCATAGCATGCGAAATCAATATTGTTTTTTTTAATTCATTCTTGATTATTATTTAAATTTTCATTAAATTTGATTATTCTTTTATGAGAATAAATCTCTTTAGAAAATTAATATTATGAATATTACAATATTAAAAAACAGGCTGGTTGAAAAAGGGCTCAGGGTTACACCACAACGGGTGGCTATTCTTGAAGCTGTTGAGCGGCTCCATAATCATCCTACGGCAGAAAAGATATTTGAATATATCAGAAAAAAATTCCCCAATGTAGCAGAAGGGACTGTTTATAAAGTTCTTGACACCCTGGTATCCAATCAGCTGATCAGAAAGGTCAATACCGAAAAGGATATCATGCGGTATGACGCCATACTGGAAAATCATCATCATTTATATTGCCGAGAATCTGACAGGATTGAAGATTATTTCGATGAAGAACTTAATAAGGTGATAGAAAAACATTTTAAAAACAAAATGATACCTGGTTTTAAAGTTGAAGAGATCAGGCTTCAATTGATTGGTAAGTTTAATACCCGTTAATCTAATCAGATATAATCCATGCAAAAGGCAGTGCTCATTACGTTAGGAACGATTTCACTTGGTTTCGGAATTGTTGGGATTTTTGTTCCGGGTTTACCCACCACACCATTTCTTTTATTAACGGCCGGATTGTATGTACGCAGTTCAGAACGACTTTATCAGAGATTAATCAGCAACAGGTATGTCGGACCATACATTCTTGAATTTCAGCGAAATAAAGGATTGACATTAAAAGCAAAACTGGGTTCAATTTTTTTGATGTGGTTGATGATATTTGTTTCTGCCTTTGTTTTTATTCAGTCAATAATCTTGAAAATTATTCTTTTATGCCTGGGTGTCATAGGTACCATTGTTATGGGGTTTGTGCTGCCAACCATTCATCATAACCGTAAATAGGGTCAGCAAAATAATTTCAATCAATTCATATCAATTTAAAACTAAAACAATGATTATGGAAGAAAATCAAGTTGTTTCGATGCCGCGGATCGGTGATCCGGCACCCGAGTTTAAAGCTGTTACAACCCAGGGAAATATAAACTTTCCTGCTGATTACAAAGGAAGCTGGGTTATTTTGTTCAGTCACCCTGCTGATTTTACGCCGGTTTGTACCTCTGAGTTCATGACTTTTGCCTCCATGGAAGCAAAATTCAATGAAGCCAACTGCAAGCTTGTAGGCCTTTCGGTAGACGGGCTGTATAGCCACATTGCCTGGCTGAGGACCATTAAGGACAAGATTGAATACAAGGGCATGAAAGATGTTGAAGTCAAATTTCCTTTAATTGAAGATATTACCATGGAAGTGGCCACAAAATATGGTATGATACAACCCGGTGAAAGCAATACAAAAGCTGTAAGGGCTGTTTTCTATATCGACCCGAAGGGTGTCATTCGTACCATTATTTATTATCCGCTGAGTATGGGCAGAAATTTTGATGAGTTGTACCGTGTTCTGATTGGCTTGCAGACCGCTGATGCCTTTTCAGTGGCACTTCCGGCCGACTGGCGTCCGGGCGACGATGTGATTGTTCCGACAGCCGGCTCCTGCGGTGTTGCCAAAGAACGTATGGAAAGCAAAGATGAGATGCATTGTTATGATTGGTTCTTCTGCACCAAACCTCTCGATAAGGACAAGGTGTTGAAAACCGTTCTGAAAAAATAAGAATTCAGATTTGAAAAGGGGGTGGGATGACCACCCTTTTTTATTTGATGATTTGCTGACCTGCCCGACGGCAGGCAGGCCCTCAAATCTTCAAACCTTCAAATTTTCAAATGAATCTCATTTTGCATTATCTTTATCCCCATGGAAACTATAGCCTGGGTCGGTTTTTCTCAAAGCCTCTTCGCCGCATTGTTAATAATGACGAAGAGAGAATGGACTGTGTCGGATAAACTTTTATCAGGATGGCTTTGTTTACTGGCCATTGAATTTTTAACCTGCGCCCTCGATTATAATATTTTTGGCAAGCCATTACTTTCGAGTTCATTTCTCTTGTTTAATCCGGCTTTTTATCTTTATATCTCATCACTGACGAACAAAGATTTTCACCTGAAATACATCCAGCTTTTACACTTATTGCCATTCCTCTTTTTCGAAGTTGGCGCCTACGTTATCCAGGAAACGATTGCCGTGCAGTCATTCCTGCGAAGTGATACAACCCTGGGCTTTCGCCTGGCTTTTGGCGTGGCAAATATTATTTCATATGTTGTTTACAATTATCTTAGCCTTCGACAGGTCATACAGCACAGGAAAAATATATTCAACGAATTTTCAACCATCGAAAACTATATCAGCCTTGGATGGTTGCTTTTTATCATTGTCTTTTATACGACTTATTGTTCGGTTTCATTTATTATAGGGATAACAGTTGTGTTTCAGGGGACTAATCTGGTTCTGCCTCATATTTTTAACTATGCCGCTTTGCTTTTCCTGATTTATGCTCTCGGGTTTTACGGACTCTGGCAGAAGCCAATATTTACAAAAATAACAGATGAGGAAATGCAGCAGCGCTATAAATATTCGGCCCTTTCCATGCGAAAAAAGAAAGATATTAAGAATAAGATCATTGGTTTTTTTGACGATACCAAACCATACCTGCAAAGTGATCTCAACATGGATATTCTTTCCGAAGCCTTGCAGGTCCCAAAACATCATTTAACAGAAGTGTTAAACACTGAGATAGGTAAGAATTTCTTTCAGTTTGTTAACGGATACCGGGTTGAGGCTGTGAAAGCCATGCTGGCCGATAAGAAAAACTTTTATTCCATTGAAGCCATCGGATACGAATGCGGGTTTAACAGCAAATCATCTTTCTTTACCGTGTTTAAGAACCTTACAGGTCAGACGCCACTTGAATATAGAAATTCACTATCCGAAGTGAGTTAGCCCTTACAGGTTCAATCTTTCAAAATTGAAAAGTTGAACAACAAATTTCGGTTCGACTTTTAAATAATAAACCTTCCTCAGTTGATTTGACGGTAATTTTAACATGATGTTCATTTTAACATAAAATCATCATGGAAAAATTGCAGTTCTTAATATTGGTATGCCTGCTATGCCGTTTTGGTTCCGGTAGAGCACAGGGATTATTCGAGAACGCCGTTGTTGCTGTCCCGGAAACAGGCGGAAAAAACAGAATTGAATTGAATGGTTTTGCGCGGGGCTCGGTTTATGGTGGCAGTGAAGCTTTTGATTATTCATCTGTGTTTGGTGAATTCTGTCTCCAGGGTAAATGGTCGGGTGGTAAAGCTTTTCTTTTCTCTGATATCCGTATTCGCGGTGGTCTGAATTTTGGGGAGCAGTATACAAGCTTTCAGCTGAAAGAGGCTTATGCCGGATACAGTAATGAGAAACTTGATATCTATCTGGGGAATCAGATTGTCATCTGGGGCCGTACCGACGGATTCAACCCGACAAATAACATTACTCCAAATGACTATTTTTTTCTGTCAGCAGATCCTGACGACCAAAAAATGCCAAATTTCATGTTAAGGACAAGATACAGGTTTTCTGACAAGATTGATATTGATCTTATCGGCATTCCTTTTTATATTCCTTCTGTTTACCGTTACGATCTTTTCGATATGGGCTCCGGTGTTGTTTTTACATCTGCCACAATGCCTGAAAAATCATTTAAGAACAGTTCTTTGGCTGCACGCATTAATCTCGAATTGCCTGCTGTAGGCTTTGCTGTTTCATGGTTCAGGGGATTTGATCCTTTCCTTGGTTTCGATGTTAAACAAATAGACTGGCAAAGCGATTACCTCGGTATAACAAATTCCTCCACGCCTTATATGAAAAATACCATCGGCGCTGATTTTTCTTTACCAGCCGGGAAATGGATTACAAGGGGTGAAATGGCATACAACCATACCCGTGATTATGATACGAGCATGTACATTCCGGCTCCGAACATTTCTTATGTAGCCGGGATTGAACGTAGCATTGGCGGTGTTACAACCATTCTTCAGTATGTGGGACAAGTAGTTACGGATTTCGAAACATTACAGGAACCGGTTCTTACTGACCCGGTGAATCCGCTTGCTCAGATACAGTATGCTGCAGATATGGTTCATTATGAATCTGCCTTGTTCAACCGCAGGATCTTTAATCAGCAGGAAAAGACAAACCACGCCTTATCCCTTTCTCTGAGCAAATCGTTTGCTTATGATACATGGAATGTGGAATTAACCGGTTATTATAACATGACATCCGAAGAATATATGATCCGGCCTAAAATATCCTGGAAAGCCACTGACGCACTGTCACTAAGCGCCGGAGGTTATTATATGAACGGACCAGAAAAATCTGTTTTTAATTATTCAGGTCCGGTCCTTAATGGCGCATTCCTTGAACTAAAAGCCAGTTTCTGATAATTGCATAATAAGCCTATGAAGAAAGATAATTTCATATTAAAATACCGGTGGTGGATTATAACAGTTACGATATTAATTGTTGCAGCATCCGTTATACCACTTTTGCACGTGTCAGTCAATCCTGACCTTGAATCATATCTGCCATCCACCATAACACCTAAGGTTAACACAGACAGAATCGCAGAAGTCTTTGGAGATGATGAAATGCTGGTCCTTGTTTTTGAAAGTGACGATGTTCTTAATAAGACAACACTTACACGGATTCGCGACCTGAGCAGGGAATTTAACCGGATGAGTGAATTTGACAATGTGATGTCACTTTTTGACACGAAAAGCATCAAAGGAGAGGATGGTTATATGATTGTCGAGCCGGTTGTTCAGGCTATACCACAATCAGAGGAGGAGAGGAAAATGCTTCGCAGCGACATTAAGGCTAATGACATGGCATACAAACTGATTGTGTCGGAAGATTTCCGCTACACCTTGATAATACTGAGTGTCAGCAACAGTGTTGATGATGCAAAGCTCATGCAGATTATTGATCAGAAACTTAATGAAATTCCCGGCAAGGAATCTGTCTCTGTAAACGGACAGGCTTTTTTACGCAATGAGGCAAACCAGAAAATAGGCCGGGATATATTACTGTTGCTGCCAATCGGACTTCTTGTTATGTTTGTTTTTCTGTGGGTGTCATTTAAAGAAAAGAGAGGGGTACTGCTGCCTTTTTCGGTCGTGGTTTTTTCTATTCTTGTTTCTATGGCTTTAATTCCTTTGTTTGGCTGGGAGCTGAGCATCATAGGCGTTCTTATACCCATCATGATGATTGCCATAGCGAATAATTATGGTGTTTATTTTATTACAAAATACCAGGAATTGAATGCAAAAAAAGCTGACATCACGATGCCCCGGATTGCAGTGGCATCTTTTAATTATCTGAAAAATCCTGTATTGTTGTGTGGACTGACTACCATAGCCGGCATTATGGGTTTGGCAGTGCATATTTTACTGCCTGCTAGACAGATGGGTGTTGTATCAGGAATTGCTATCGGCTTTGCCCTGTTGCTGAGCCTGTTTTTTATTCCCTCTGTGATGTCAATGCTGAAAAAGGGCCGGAAACAGAAAAGCTATACCGGTAAAAGCAATGGCCCCGTAGACAAGGTACTGGGAATACTTTCCAATGTTGCCACTCTGCAACCGCGGCGCGTGGTTTATGTTTTTGCAGCTTTCTTAATAATTGTTGTCACAGGCTTTTTCAGGTTTAAGGTAGCTTCCGACCATGATAACATATTGCCTGCAAAGCATTCGTATAATAAATCACTTGATATCTTAAACACGCATTTTGGAGGTAATAAGATTATTACAGTAATGTTTGAGGGCGATGTAAAAGACCCTGCTTTACTGAAGAAACTTGATTTCTATGAAAAGGAACTTGAAGCAACACCCGGAATAGGCAGTGTGACGTCTATAGCGACCATAATAAAGAAGATCAGCACAGCTTTGAACGATCCCGGTGATGATCTTTATAACAGAATACCGGATACAAGAGAAGCAGTGGCACAATACATTGAGCTGTATTCCTTTAGCGGTGATCCTGAAGATTTTGAGGATATTGTTGATTTTGATTATACCAAAGCCCTGCTGACCATTCAGTATCAGGCTGGCACCATGGAAGAAATGGACTTCATACAGAGCAGGATCGATGGTTTGATAAAAGATGATCCCTACAAATCAATGATTGGAGGCTACAGCCTTATTGAAAATGAGATCTGCCGGTCAGTGGTCACCGGACAGGTTAATTCATTGCTGTTCGCCTTTCTGGCCATTCTTTTTCTGTTATCAATTATCTTCAGAAGTATTACAGCCGGTTTGATTGGCAGCCTGCCCCTGGTTTTTGCCGTGCTGTGCACTTTCGGTATCATGGGATGGACGGGTATTGAACTGAATATTGTCACAGCTTTGCTTTCTTCAGTTTCAATCGGACTGGGTGTTGATTTTACCGTTCAGATGTTCTGGAGGATTAAAACTGAAATTGCCAATGGAGATACCGTTGCTTCAGCTGTTAACATTGCACTGAAGACGATGGGGCGGGGTATTACCATCAATGCATTTTCTGTGATCCTTGGCTTTTCCGTTTTGTTCCTGTCGGCATTCCCATTGATACGTTCATTCGCTTTTCTGATCATCGTTTCTCTTTTCCTTTGCCTCACCTCTGCCCTGGTGCTTATACCGGCATTATGTGTGCTGATCAGGCCCCGGTTCCTTGGTCCGTATATTACTGAACCGACATTACCACAGGAAAAACCTGGAAATCATTTCACTCCTCCCGTCTCAGACTCTGGATATTCTGAGGAAAAAGAAGATGCTACGATTACAGAAAATGAAATTACCAAATAAAAAATACCAATGAAAATGAAAATGAAATGCGCATTTTTTCTGGCTGCCCTTCTTATAACGGCAGCTGGCATGTCACAAACAGCAAGGCAAATAAACGAAAAGGCAACTGATGTGATTGATTATGAAGCAATGGAAATGTTGTCAACACTAAAAATTTACGATTCAAAAGGCAGTGAGCGGGTCCGGCAGATCACAACCGCAACCCGGAAGTTCGGAGAGACAAATAAGACGATGATAAAATTTATTTCCCCTCCCGACGTAAAAGGTACTGCCATGTTAATATACGATTATAAAAGCTCCGGTGATGATATGTGGATATACCTGCCGGCATTGCGTAAAACCCGCCGGATTGTGAGCCATGAAAAAGGAAAGAATTTCATGGGCTCCGAGTTTACCAACGCGGATATGAGCAAGCCCAACATGAATGATTTTCAATATAAAATACTGGGGACAGAAGACTATGAAGGGAAAACCTGCTGGAAGATTGAATCGGCCTGTAACAATGAAACTGTGGCAGATGAAAACGGTTTCAGCCGGAAAATATCATATATTGAAAAGGAAACTTACCTCTGCCACAAAGTGGAATTTTATGATATCAGAGGTGATTTACACAAAACGCAATACATCAGGCAATACAAAAAACAACCCAACGGTAAATATTTCGCTTATCAGATGGAGATGAAAAATGAACAGAACGGCCGGAAATCCATCCTCATTGTTGATAAGTTTCAGACCGGGTCGACCCTTCCCGAGAGTGCCTTCACTGCGGCAATGCTTGAGAAATAACAGGGAGTTTGCGGTTGTCTGTTGTCGGTTGTCAGTTGTTGTGGTGGTTGTGGTTGATATTGTTGACTGCCTGCCATAAGGTCTGATGGTCTGCTGGTCTGATGGTCTGATGGTCTTCTGGTCTGCTGGTCTGATGGTCAAGAAGTCTTTGATGTTGATTCTTGGCTCTTGGTTTTTGGTTCTTGACTCTTGGTTCTAATAAATCATTTCTCAACAAACAGCGTTTGCGTGGGATAGGCAAATTCGATACTCCTTTTGGCAAATTCATCAAATATGCGCAGGTTGATGGATTGATGTATATCCATATATTGGTTATAGTCAGCGCTTAAAATGTAATAAACGATTTCGAAGTTCAGGCTGAAATCGCCATATGTTTTAAAATGGGCCCTGTCAAACTCTGCGCCTTCCTGGGACGTTATGACATCTTTTATTATATCAGGTATGATACGCAGGTTTTCCGGTGTAGTCTGGTATGTTACGCCCAGCGAGAAAAGTATCCTTCGTCTTTCCATACGTTTATAATTGTGGATACGTGAATTGGTGAGGTCGCTGTTTGCAAAAACAAGTTCCTCACCCGTCAGACTCCTGATGCGGGAGGTTTTAATGCCAATGGCTTCAACGGTACCCATTTTATCATCGACAATGATAAAATCTCCTACTTCAAAAGGACGGTCGAAAAAGATGACAAAATAATTGAACAGGTCTCCCAATATGTTCTGTGCCGCGAGGGCAATGGCAATTCCACCGATACCAAGGCCGGTAATGAAGGCTGTGACATCATAATTAAAATTATCCAGCAGAAAAATGATACCCAGCATCCATATCACGATGTTTATGATGATCATGATGCCTTTTACCTGCTTGAGTTTGGTTTCGGTGTCGTCCTCTTTGGCAAATCGTGCTTCAATGGCATGTCTGATGGCAGCAGTGACAAGGCGGAGTGTAAAGAAGGTTATGACTACAACCGATGCAATATGGAGGACTTTCTGAACGCTGTCTTCCAATGTTAATGTGCTGACAGCTGCATAAAATGATGCAAAATACAATAAAGGCAATACAGCACGCTCTATTGACTTAATAAGAAAATCATCCAGTTTTGTTTGTGTTTTTTTTGCCCACTTTTTTAAGCGTTTGAGTATAAAATATCTGAATACTCTCAAGGCAGCAAGCAGCAGAACAAACAAACCGACTGCAAGCAGGTAGGCCTGTATCGTGTTGTTGTAATATACCTGTTCTAAAAAACTCATAATACAACTTTTGTTTTATAATTCATGAATGGCAAAGTTAGTAATCAAAGAACAAAGAACAAAGATCAAAGATCAAAGACTTCTTGACCATCAGACCATCAGACCATCAGACCATCAGACCATCAGACCATCAGACCATCAGACCATCAGACCATCAGACCAG
>JAFGTR010000009.1 GCA_016934055.1 Bacteroidales bacterium
AGACCAGCAGACCAGCAGACCGCATCCCACACAACTCGTCCCTTGTCCCTTGTCCCTACTTTAGGTAACATCCCCTACTCCATTTTCCGTTCCATCCCCTAGACATTTCAGGGGCATATACTTATTGGATGATACGGTAATAAGCCGAACCTTTGTTGAGGTTTTTTAAACAAATGACCAAATATGACAACGCAGGAATTTAATCCCATACCATCAGTAACGGCTCCTCTGGAAAAGGCAGAACAGGCCATGGGAAATGGTGATCTGGCCAAAGCATTTGAACTGATTGAGAAAATTCTTGAAGAAATCAATTCAAGGGCATTCATTAACAAAACAAAAGACTGGGATAACGGTCACAGGGCCTTTTTACTGGACATAACAAACCGCTGTATTTTTCTTAAACAGAAACTGATCAAAGAAATGGCAAAAAATCTCTGAACTATTATAATCAACTTAAAAAGCACCTATTATGAAAGCAATCAAATCAGTTTTATTTGTTACACTTTTTCTTTTTGCGGCATCGGCTGCCTCAGAAGCGCAGGTTAACTTAAAAAGCCTGCAGAAAAAAGTAACCACCACCTCATCAACGCAGTCAAAAACCACAGAAAGCAAGACTACGGGGCAGGCAGGCCAGAGCACACAAGCGTCAGTCACGCCTTCAGGCAACAGCTCAGGAAAGACCTTCTATGTGTCAATTGCTAACGGCAATAACGGTAATGATGGCAGCAAGGCCAGCCCGCTGAAAAACATCGACAAGGCCATTAAGATATCTGCGCCGGGTGATGTGATCAACGTAGCAGGTGGTCAGTACATGGGCACGCTGAGAATCGGTTTCCTCGAAACAGATAAGCCGCTGAAAATCTATGGCAGCTGGGATGAAAGTTTTACAAAGCAGGATATTGCAGCTCATCCTGCCGTATTCCAGCCCGACAATGAAAGCGCCCGCACATCACGGAAAGCCCTGTTGAAATTCACAAAAGATGTAGCAGGGACTATCATTGATCATATGGTTTTTGATGCAGGGGAACGTAATGCTTACTCACCAAAAGACGGTATTGTAGAAGGTGTGGAAGGTGGGCGTTTGCTGCTGCCCACAGAAAAACCTTCAACCGGCAATTCAACCGTGGGAGAACCTTTGCTGCAATTTGTCAGCGCCACCACCGGGGGTGATGTGACGATACAGAACTGCGTTTTTGTGAACGGGCCAAGCTTTGCCCTTCAGGCCGGTCACCGCAGCGGAAAGTTTACCGTTAAAAATAATGTTTTTATTGCCAATAAGATGGCAGCCATTGAGATATTCGGCACCTGCGCCAGCACAGGAGGCCCCAATACACTTGCTCTATGCGGAGAAGTTGAAATTGCCAACAACACCATTCTGTTTTCATGGAGCAGGCTGAAAGATTTTCTCGACATGGGTTATGGCGTAAGGATTATGACCAAATGCGATTACAACGTTCACCATAACATAATCGGCGGCAGCATCCTGTCAGCTATTGATCACACCCGTTTCAATAAAAACGAATGGGTTAAGGTCGATAACAATATCTTCTTTGTTAACAAAGACAAAGACATGCATTACAGTCCGGCCAGCAACACACGTCTTCGCATAGATGCCGGTGAATTCGGTGATCTGGACATTGCCAGTGCCAAAGGCAATAAAAACGAAATACCAAAAGGCCTTAAAGTTAACAAGGCCTACCTCGAAGGCTACCTGAGTGCCAGGTATAGTGAGCAGGTCGACTATAATCCCAACTCACCGGCCAATCAATGGAGAGAAATCATGGGCATGAACAAACAGGGAACCATTAAATCACAAGTGACAATGTTTGCCAACAAATACCCCTGGAAAGATGCACTGAGTCTGTTCGGAAACGTGAGTGGCTACGGGGCTCAGTAACATATAATCGAACCGGCTTTTAACCTGACCGGCACAGGCAAAGGATAAAGCCCGTAACCGACAGTTTTACCTGTCGGTACGGGCTTTTTTACAATTATAGAGTTAATGTTTTTATTCCTTCCACAATAAACAGTATTGCAAACACAAAAAGAGCCATCCCGAGGATCCGCATGATCCATATGTATATCCTGCTGTTAAGGAGAGCCCTGGTCTTATCGGCCAGAATGGCGACACCAATCTTTGATCCAAGCAGGAACACATAAAAGGAAAGAAAAAATAAGAGTACTGCACCAACATTTGTCTCATAAGCTTTTATCACAATGGGAATACCAACAGTCACCCAGAAAAGATAGGGATGAGGATTCAGGATGTTGGCAATGATCCCTTTTTTCAGTGATGCCGGCTTAAAATGCTGCATGTCAACAGCCAGACCTTTTGATCTCAGGCACTCATATCCCAGCCAGGCAATAAAAAGTCCGCCAGACAATGAAATAACGCCTAATAAAATACTGAATTGCGATAGCCTGGAAAGGATAAAAAAAGCAAGGGCAATAATGGGCAAATCAGTAACCAGCGGAGCCAGTGCAACCTTAATACCTTCTTTCCGGTTATGCCTTATTGACTCCGCAATGACCAGTGTCAGCAAAGGACCGGGGGAGATCCCTGCTGTGAAACCAAATATTGCCCCTGTTAGTATAAAAGAAGTAATCAACGATTCTTATAATGCGTCGGGATCCCCTGAAATATTACATCGCTAACTTGCCGAATGCCTGATATACAAGAAATACCGGCCAGACAATGGCTTTCAGAAACCCCAATACACCCAGCCAGAAGGTGGTGGCATGCGAAATAAAATAAATAGCGGCGCCGATAAGGCCCAGTCCATAAACTGCATTTGCAGCGGGATTTGTGTTTACTTGTTTTGCCATAGTTCGTTCTCTTTTGGTTTATTTCAAATATACCTTTAATACAAATACAAGTCAAGTTTATTATTTCAAAAATCCCCGGATGCCATAATAATAACCTTTCTCTAATAAAGAATAACAGGCGCATTTCGGTTACTAAGCATAAAAAAGTCTGTCTGTTATAACTTTTGCTTTTTATGCTTTATCTTTATGGTTGTTAGTTTTTTTAATCTTGTTTTTCTGTTTTAAATCCATTATGACCATGAAAAAACTGCTTATTCTCCTCCCTTCAATTGTGTGGATCACTTGCACCACCGGTCAGCAATACAATGCTGACGAAGCCGTGGTACGCAGCATTGCCGACCGTATCCTCGATGAAACAGAATACGGATTCAGGGTCTATCGCGGAGATGAAACATGGGATAACGCAAAGGATATCCCCCAAAACACATTCGTTCGCTTTAAAAGCGAATACCTCAGCTGGCATTATGTAAACGGCGTTATCAACATGGCCATGACTGACCTGGGCGAATTCTTGCAGGACGACAGGTATACTCAGCATTGTGTTGATCAAATCTATTTTGGTTTCAACAACTACAAGGTATTTGAAAAACGCCATACGGCTGACGCACCCCGATGGGGCTACCCTTACAGGGAACTGTTCAAAATAATGGAGCTTGATGATTGCGGGTCAATGGGTGCCAGCGCCATTGAAGCCTATAACCGTAAACCATCACAGGAATTGAGGGATTATTTCGACCGCGTGGCCGATCATATACTGAACAAACAGGACCGGCTGGCTGATAAAACCCTGGTGAGACAGGGACCTCGCAAGATGACCCTCTGGGCCGACGATCTCTTTATGAGCGTTCCCTTCCTGGCACGCATGGGGAAATTCACCGGTGAAAAGAAATATTTCGATGATGCCGTCACCCAGGTACTGAATTTCCATAAGTATTTGTGGAATGAGGATAAAGGATTGTACTACCATTGTTATTACAGTGACCTCGACCGTAATGGTGTGGCCCACTGGGGACGATGCAACGGCTGGGTGATGATGGCCGAGGTGCACCTGCTGAACCACATGCCGGCTGACCATCCGCAGCGCGAAACGGTCAGAAAGATCCTTGAAAAACACATACTCGGCATTGCTAAATACCAGAACGGGAAAGGCCTCTGGCACCAGCTGCTGGATAAAAGCGATTCGTATGAAGAGTCATCCTGCTCATCGATGTTCGTCTATGCCACTGCCAGGGCCGTAAACATGGGATGGATCGATAAAAGCTATGGCACCATTGCCCTTACAGGCTGGGAAGGCCTTAAAAACAACATGATAACCGCCGACGGGCAGCTGAAAAGTGTCTGTGTGGGAACCGGCATCCAGGATAATCTGGTCTTTTATTACAACCGCCCGGCCCGCACCAACGAATTACACGGACTGGGAGCCGTGATTGAGGCAGGGATTGAGATTATAAGAATGAAGAAAGAAATGAAACAGGAATAATCGGGGCTGTGCCTATGCCCCTCTGTCGTTCCTGTTGACGTAATGCGAGTGATAAAACCAACGGGAATTGTTAAGCGTCGACCAGGAAACTCCCCCAAAGAGAGAAAACATTTGGATGCTAATGAAGACAATTCTGATATATCCGGTTAACCCACCCCTAACTCCTATTAAAACATTAAACCTTACTTCCTGTATTCGGCTCAGACTCACGTTTTTTACGGAACAATTTACGCTTAATTCGAATCTATCCTTTCAAACTTGTTGCCTGAAAAAATAGTTTTATGTCTTGGAAACAGTTCAATAATCAAAGTATTATAAATATAACCCTTAGATATGAAATCTTTATCCTGTTTTCTATTAACTCTTCCTCTCATCATCTCGTGTAAAAATCCGGTTCAACCTCCGGAATCTTCAAGGGAAATAGTGTATATCCAGATAAACCTCGAAGAAGAAATAGGTCCCATGAATCCTTCGTGGGCCTGGTTTGGTTATGATGAGCCCAACTATACTTATATGAAAGATGGCCGGAAACTGCTGTCGGAAATCGCTGCCCTGAGCCCTGTGCCGGTTTATATCCGTGCCCATAACCTGCTGACCAGCGGTGACGGAACGCCGGCCCTCAAATGGGGATCAACCAATGCCTACACTGAGGATGAAAATGGCAATCCGGTTTACGACTGGACCATCATCGATAAGATTTTCGACACCTATATTGAACGCGGTATGAAACCCTTCGTTGAGATCGGCTTTATGCCAGAGGCCTTGTCTGTAAAGCCTGAGCCCTACAAGCACAGTTGGAAACCGGGAGCAAAATATGAAGAGATCTACACCGGCTGGGCCTATCCTCCGAAGGACTATAACACATGGGCCGAACTTGTGTATCAGTGGGTATTGCATTCGGTCGAACGTTATGGCCGTGAAGAGGTGGAAACCTGGTACTGGGAATTGTGGAACGAGCCCAACATCGGCTACTGGCAGGGAAGCCTGGAAGAGTACCTGAAATTATATGACTACACGGCCGATGCCATCAAACGCGCCCTGCCCACCGCTATTATGGGTGGCCCAAATACCACAGGACCTTCCTGGGAGGTTGCAGCAGAATTCCTGACAGCATTTCTGAATCACATTGTCTCCGGTAAAAATCATGTTACAGGCAAAACAGGTGCTCCGCTTGATTTTATTGCCTTCCATGCAAAAGGCCAGCCCACCCTGGTTGACAGCACCATTCAAATGAATATGGGCACACAATTGCGAGATATCTCAAAAGGCTTTGAGATTGTGGCATCTTTTCCGGAACTAAAGCACCTTCCCGTTATCATCGGTGAATGTGATCCCGAAGGATGTGCAGCCTGTTCCATGCAGGATTATCCCCAGAATGCTTACCGCAACGGCACACTGTATCCGAGTTATACGGCCGCGTCATTCGCACGCATCTATGCCCTGGCTGATCATTTCGGTGTAAACCTGAAAGGCCTCGTCACATGGGCCTTTGAGTTCGAAGGCCAGCCGTGGTTCAACGGTTACCGCGACCTGGCGACAAACGGTGTGGATAAACCCGTATTGAACGTATTCAGAATGTATGGTATGATGAACGGCAGGCGTGTTGAAGTATCAGGCGATCTGGCCTATGACTATATTTCGGTGAGAGATTCCGGTGTCAGAGGAGACAAACCGGATATCAACGCACTGGCCGTGGTCAACGATTCATCCGCGAGCATCATGGTCTGGAACTATCATGATCTGAATGTGATCAGGCCGGAAACAGCAGTAATGCTCACAGTTAAGGGCATCCCGGCTAAAAAGGTCACTTTAACCCATTACAGGATCGACCACAATAACAGCAATTCATACGAGGTATGGAAAAACATGGGATCACCACAGGAGCCGACGCCTGAGCAATACGCCGGGCTTGAAAAAGCAGGCATGCTGAAGTTGCTTTCGAAACCCTTGAAAATAAAAGTAAACCAGGGCATATCTGACATCAACATCAGCCTGCCCGGGCAGGCGGTTTCACTGATAAAGCTGGAATGGTTGTCAAACTGAAATAGACCTGACAGTGTCTGTAAGACCTGTCAGTGTCTTTATATAAAAGTCAGTAAAATATATCTTTATTCATCCTTTTCACCCAAACCATGAATACCATCATCTTCCGGTTACTTCATTCCAACGAAACCTGGTTCCTCAAAGAAATGCTCTGGGAAGCCATTTTCATTCCGGAAGAGACCAAACAGAAACTGACAAAATCAATCCTCGATCAGCCTGATCTCAGAAAATACTACGCCGGTTGGGGAAGAACGGGCGATGTCGCTATCGTTGCCGTTCAGCCTGAAACCGGTAAACCCGCAGGCTGTGCCTGGGGCAGACTGTTTCCCGCCGACGACAAAGGATATGGCTTTATTGATGAAATAACTCCCGAATTATCGATTGCCGTTGATCCCGTCTTTCGCGGTCAGGGTATCGGAACAAAACTTTTGCAGAAATTGATAAAAGAATACGGCAAAAAAGGTTACTTAAGACTATCATTGAGCGTAAATAAAGAAAACCCAAGCCTGAGTTTATATTACCGTTCAGGCTTTAAGATTTATGCTGAAAAGGAGGATTCGATCGTGATGAGTTATCCATGATTGATAGTATTTCTGAAGGCTTACACCTCCTCATAACGAAATATACGGCTTTCAATAAGGAAGAAAAATAAGAAAGACCATTATTTTTTAAAGAAAGAATTACTAATAACCAGAGAACCGTTTGATCATAAGCCGTCTGTCACTGAACAGCGGATATCTCTTTCTTTTTCCTGTTGTGACTGATGATAAACAAAATACCGGCAACTATAAAAGGCACACCAAGAGCAAGGGTAGCAACAAGAGCTGTCATAAATAAATCTGTTCTCTTAAAGTTATGATAAAATATAAAACCGCTGAAAGCCAGACTAGTAACCAACAAAATTATACCGCCGGCTCTTTCATATTTCCATGCAACCAGCAATATGGCCAGCATAACAAATGATGGAATCAGGTGCATCAGAAAGGCAACTGTGTTTTGCCAGAAAGTGCGTTCAGATGAGAAAGAATCCAACGCAAACATACTGATAAAAAGAATAGCCAGGATGCACAGAATCCTTGGAGTCCATTGAAGTATTTCAGTGGATGTTTTCATATGCCAAAGTATAATATTTTAACAATTTTCGTTCTGGAATACCATACAGGCCAATGTTATAGTCACAGAGTACATATATGCAAATGAATCCGGATAAAACCCGGAAAATTTCAGAAGTTGACTGCTCAATTGAGAAAAACAATCGCGGAGCGGTCTGATATATTAATTCGTAAGCTCCGCAGATTGTAATATATTTTAGAAAATAAATGAAATTATTTCAATGCCTCATTAATTTTTGGCAGTTCTTCATTTTTAGGAATAAACCCACAGCTAAAGGCAAAAATCATCCAATGACCATCTTTTTTGATCAAATGATATGTGTTACGCCATGGGAGCAATGTTACATCGGGCATCATATACTGTTGCACTGCAGTTGCTGAATGACCATCAGCAGCAACTTTTATCACTTGTTCATCAAAAAAATCCATTACCGGAACAGTATCAGCAAGCATTTGTGACCATATATCTGTTATTTGCTGCTTATTCCAGAATTCTGACGGATCAGTTCCCATACATAATGCATCATCGGTCAGGTATGATACCAGGGTTGTCACATCCTGCGCATTAAATGCTTCGATAAACTTATCAAATAAGGAATCAATCGCAGCTTTTTCAGCTTCAATGTCAACACTGACATTTACAGGCTTTTGTTGGCAGGCAGTTAATACTGCTGCAGTAATGACGAAAAAAAGGCATAGTTTCTTCATAGTGCAGGTATTTAATAATGATTTAATTAATCTGAAAGTTCAAAATATCCAACAATTTACACAACCAATAGGTAAATGCCAAATTCTTTTTAATGAAATTCAACTTTTTGTGCATCATAAGTTGTATGGTAAGCATTACAGAGATCAGCAGTGGAAAGCAAAACAGTATTCCGCCAAAACATAAAAATAAAAAACCGGCTCAGGTGCATTCCGAAGCGAACCGGGATTTATAATCAGGCTATTCTGAATCAGGTGAAAAACCCGCCCCTAACCTCCAGAGGCTGTCTCAAAATGTGCTTAAACTTTCATCCTGAAAAAATTTCAGAATCTCAACGGGCTACATGCTAACTTAGCTGATTGTTCTTTTTTTCATTGGATGAATGTTATTATCTTTCGCTACAGGGTGAACGTGAATTATATCCGGCTTTCTGCTCTATACATGTAATTACCTTTGTATGAAGATAGAAAAATCAATAAATTAAAACCATTTTGAACTGTCAATTGTATATACCACTCCCCAATTCCCGGGTTCCCAAATTCCACACTGTTCACCGTTCACCGTTTACTGTTCACTCTTATGTAACTACTTTATATGATGTTGAAAATTTGTATTTTATTGGTTTTTGTATTTTCCAGCTCCGCAGGAGCGAACTGTTTATAGCAATACCATTGCAATTCATCATAAATCCTTACGTCCCGCCGAATGGCGGGTCGCGGGGAAGAGCAATCTAATGTACTTCTTTTGCTACAAACAGTTGGCCCCTCCGGGGCCATAAAAATGCATCCATAATTCAAAATGTTTAAAAAAACCTGTTATTCTTCCTGGGGCAATATTGCCAAATACTGAGGGACTTTTCACTAAATACCTTATCTACCCTTCCCTTTCATTCAATATTAAATGTATTTTTGCATAAAATATATAACATATGAGTCTTCAATGCGGCATTATTGGTTTGGCAAACGTCGGAAAAACCACCCTGTTCAACTGTATGTCGAACGCCAGGGCCGAAACCTCTTCTTTTGCTTTTACCTCTTCAAAATCCAATATAGGCATAATCCATGTTCCCGATCCCCGGCTATATGAGCTGGAGAAATTTCAGAAAACAGAAAAGATAGTTCCGGCCACGGTCGAGATTGTCGATATTCCCGGACTTGCAAAAGGCGCCAACCAGGGTGAAGGCGTCGGAAACAAGTTCCTGGGTGACATCCGCAACACCGACGCGCTCATTCATGTGCTGCGTTGTTTCGATGACCCCAACCTGCCTCATATTGAAGGATCGGTTGATCCGCTGCGGGATATTGAAACCCTCGATTTCGAGCTTCAGGTGAAAGACCTCGAATCAGTCGAAAAGAAGATGGAAAGGCTTGAAAAAGCAGCAAAGACAGGGGACAAAGATGCCAAAAAAGGAATTGAATCGCTTGAAAAGGTAAAAGCCCACCTTGAATCATTCGGTAACGTCAGGGATATGAATCTTGATGAAAGTGAGCGCAGGGTAATTGATGATATCTTCCTGCTCACCATAAAGCCCGTTATGTTTGTGTGCAATGTGGATGATGCCTCAGCCACAAAAGGAAACCAATACACAGATAAGGTCAGGGAATACCTGAAGGACAGGCAGACAGAAATACTGACCCTGGCTGCAAAAATGGAAGCCGAGATCGCTGAACTCGACACAGAGGAAGACCGGATGGCATTCCTGGCTGATGCCGGAATTACAGAACCCGGCGTCAACCGCCTGATACGTTCGGCTTATGGCATGCTCAACCTGATGTCATTTTTCACGGTAGGCCCGAAAGAAATCCGTGCCTGGACCATCCATAAGGGCATGACCGCTCCCCAGGCTGCCGGAGCCATCCACAGTGATCTTGAAAGAGGGTTCATCCGCGCCGAAGTGATGAAATACAACGATTTTGTAACCCTGGGCTCGGAACATGCCTGCAAGGAACATGGCAAACTGCACGTCGAGGGGAAGAGCTATGTTGTTGAGGATGGGGATATTTTACACATAAGGTTTAACGTATAATCTATACAAGCCTGCAGACCAAAAACAATAAATGTCGGATAAAAAAGATAATATAAACAAGTTGTTTCGCTTTTTTCATTTCGTTACGCTTTGTTTTATCCTTCCCTGCCTGCAGGTATTGAATGCTCAATCTGACGATGAAATATCATCGGCCCGTAAATACCTTAAAACCCGTGGTGAAGTCATCCTTCGGTTCAGGCTGCCGGATGCTCTGACAATACATGAACTAACAAGCAATCTTTCAATTGACAACAAAAAAGGCGATACCATAACGGCTTATGCCAGTGAAAAGCAATTTAACTGGTTATTGGATAATCAGATTTCTTTTAAGGTCGTTCTTCCACGTTCACTTGCTAATCCACTACAACATCATGAAAAAAGCACAGCCCGAAATTGGGATGCATATCCTTCCTACCCTGATTACTTCCAGATGATGGAATCGTTTACCGTACAATATCCCGGTCAATGCATCCTGCATGAGTTCGGAACGTCGGTAAACGGCCGGAAACTGCTGGCTGTTAAGATATCAGACAATCCTGCAGAAGATGAACCTGAACCCGTATTTCTTTATACATCTACAATACATGGCGATGAAGGCGCAGGCTTCGTGCTTACGCTCAGGCTGATTGATTCATTGCTGACAGCTTACAACAGCAACAGTATGATTAAGCAACTGGTTGACAATACAGAAATCTGGATAAACCCACTTTCTAATCCCGATGGTTTCTATTTTAATTCTGATACGTTTTCATTCAACTCAAAGCGATTTAACCTCAACAATGTTGATCTTAACCGTAATTACCCTGATCCTGTCGCCGGTGATCACCCCGATGGTCATGAATGGCAGCCTGAAAATGTGGCAATGATGAAATTTATGAAAGAACAACGGATCATATTATCGGCCAATCTTCACGACGGGGCGGAACTGGTGAATTATCCGTGGGACTGCCGTTTTGCCAGGCATGCCGATGACGACTGGTATCATGCGATTTCCCGTCAGTTTGCCGATAGTGTGCAACAATACGGGCCAAAAAACTTTTTCACAGATGAGGATAACGGCATAACCAACGGTTATGACTGGTATTCCATTTACGGTGGACGGCAGGACTATGTAAACCATTTCATCCATGGACGCGAAGTGACGGTTGAACTGTCGCATATCAAAAGTCCAGATCCATCACTGCTGCCTGCCTACTGGGAATACTATAAAAGAAGTCTTATAGGGTACATACTGCATATACAATCCGGCGTTCATGGCACCGTGGCAGATGCCCTGAGTGGTGAATCCCTTGAAGCCATGATAGAGATCCCCGGATATGACAAGGACAGTTCCCAGGTATTTTCTTCCGCTGAAACAGGTGAGTTTTACCGGTTGCTTGCGTCGGGAGACTATTCATTCACCGTGAAATCACCCGGGTACCAGTCCCGGCAGATTGAATTCAGCCTGACAGAAAAAGAGACAAAAATGATGGCTGTAAGTCTTTTACCTGCAACAACGGAATTTTCTTATTTTCCCAATCCTGTTACAAATACCCTCAGTCTAATTCTTTCGGATGAAAGTAAAAATGACCTCAGTTTGACATTTTATGATATCACAGGACGGATTACCCGCCGTAACATGCTCCCGGGAATTCAGGGATTTGCAACCATAACCGGACTTGCCAGTCTTGCCCGCGGCATATACCTGGTAAAAATTGAACATGGTTCCCTAATCAGAACAATAAAAATTACCAAGACACCCTGACAGGGCCCCCCCACCCTGCCAGGGTGTCATCGGGGCATTGCTTTTGAAACAATGATCTAAATCATTCGTATAAGTTTATTATTTATGCATATTAGCATATATACAAATGACATTCATGATGTCTGAATTTTCATATTTATCCCATCTCCACCTTCAGGGTATAGTTTTATTTCAAAAACCAGCCAAAATCATACTGATTGATACATATTAAACATATCTAACTTAAAAACAACTCTATTATGAAAAAATCAATCTTAACAATTATTGCAGCCACATTTGCATTTATGTTATCTGCACAGCCACCCGCTCATTTCAATTACCAGGCCGTAGTGCGCGATGCTGAAGGGGCTGTTGTTGCCGGACAGGATGTCACGTTTAAAATTGAAATTTTAGCTGGAACAGTTGACGGCACAGTTGTTTACCGCGAAACGCATGAGGCCACCACCGGTGACCAGGGGCTGGTAACCCTGCCGGTTTTCGGCGGCACACCAGATGGCGCCTGGACAGAAATTGACTGGAGTGCCAATGACTATTTTATTAAGATATACCTGGGAAACAGTACAGGAACAGATTTCCAGGAAATGGGCACGTCCCAGTTGCTTTCAGTACCTTATGCCATGCACGCCAAAACTGTTGAAACAGAAAAACAGTTTTTGTCAACAAGGGGCACAGAATTGAGCATTTCCCAGGGAAATATGATAAACCTGCCCGAGATTTATCAAAACTTTGTCATTAACAGCACTGCACAAATCGGGGAATCCGGTATAACAATCGGTGAAATCACAGAATTAAACGATTCTACCGATGCCGTTGAAAACTCTATTACAATTGAACTTCCTTCAGGGTATACTGACTTAAATACACGTGTATTGTCTGTTGAAATATCTGATGTCATCAAATCAAACCGTTACAAATATGGTTTGGGGTATTCAGCAACCAATGGAACAGTAAGTTATTACCTTGCCCATTATGGACTAGTTCTGCCCGGAGGTATTGCAAATGCCATCAGGATAACCTATCCCGATGAATTAAAGGCACAACCTGTAAGAGTAATCCTGTTAATGACGGCTACCAAATAAAGCTGCACATACATTGACGGATGCTTTCACGATGTTTATCAAATCATAAGTTATACCCGTCACTTTTAGTTTGTATAGTCACTCAATAAACAGGAACTTTAAAAAAGTTTAAACCATAAGATCCATCAGATTATCAAAACCCGGAATGTCTAATATCTGACTTATTCTGATTAAGCCATTCCCTGAAAAGTATCTACCAAAAGATCATGTTGCACTTGTTATTCATACTGTCTCACTTTAACATGCACTTCATGATGTCTGAATCCGATCATACAGGTTTAATAAACATAAAGAATATAATCACTTAAATAGCTCTATTATGAAAAAACCAATTTTCTTGTATTTATTATTGTTGTTGTTTCCCTTATCTGTCCTGGCACAGGAGGTGACACCGGAGGTCATTGCCTCATCAGGCGATACCTACAAGACTGCCAACAACCAAATAAGCTGGACACTGGGCGAGGTTGTCATTGAAACATACATTGCCGGTTCTTCAGTTCTCACCCAGGGTTTTCAGCAACCCGGGATTATGGTTGAAGTGGGATATTCCGACCCTGTCATGCAACTGCAGATGAATGTATACCCTGTACCTGCCACCAGTTATGTTACTGTTGAGTTTCAGGATACAGGAGAAAGCCTGTCGGTTGAACTGTATAATATGCAAGGTGGCCGGGTTCATGCTCAGCCGGTGAATTCACAAAGACTTCAGATCGATCTGAACGCCCTGCCTGCTGCGGAATACATTCTTAAAATTGTTACCGCAGATCATAAAATGATCAAATCGTATACTATTATTAAACAACAATAACTATTTAACCATGAAAAAGCTAATCTTAACGCTTATTGCAGCTTCGTTTGCCATAATATCATTTGCACAACCACCCAGTGCATTCAATTACCAGGCCGTGATACGCGATGCCGAAGGAAACATTCTGGCCGGACAGGAAGTCAGCATTAAAATTGAAATACTGGCGGGCTCAGAAAGCGGAACGGTTGCTTTCAGGGAAACCCATCTGGTCACCACCAATGACCAGGGACTCGTAACCCTGCCCGTATTCGGAGGCGATCACGATGGCATGTGGATTGAAATCGACTGGAGCGCAGACGATTATTTTATCAAAATCTACCTTGGGAACAGCACGGGAACCGATTTCCAGGAAATGGGCACCTCACAGCTGTTGTCAGTACCCTATGCCATGCATGCCAATACTGTGGCAACAGAGAAGCAGGAACTTTCGGTGAGTGGAACAGAAATGAGTATTTCCGGCGGTAACAGCGTAAACCTGCCTGAAACCTATGAAAATTTTACTGTAACAGGCACAACAAAAGTCGGGGAATCCGGAATGATTATTTCTGAAATCAAAACTATAACAGGGACAACGGATGCCACCAATAACAGCGTTGCATTTGATATGCCAGATGGGTATACTGAGGAAAACACTCATGTCTTATCTGTAGAAATTAAAAAAGCCGTAAGTTCACCTACTCCTTCGGATTATAACTACGGGCTTGGCTATGTAGGTACTAATGGCACGGTAGGATACAGGTTTGGATATTCGTCATTGGTCCCTATTGGACAGAGTCAATACAGGATGGTCATTTATTATCCGGATGAATTAAAGAATCTGCCTTTTAAAGTGGTCTTAATGAAAACCGGGATACGGTTTATACCAATATAGTCTGACAAGGACTTAGACCAAAATCCCCAGATTTGTTTAAGTCTTATCTTTCACGGTTATAATAGTATCTCGATTTATTAACAATGCAGGGTTTGGAATTTCAATTCCTTCCCTGCATTTTTATTTGGTATTCTTTTTGCAGAAGTAATGGTAGAGATTTAAAATGTTTTCAATTACCTTTAATTAAAAATACACGACCATGAAACGGAAATCTTTACTGCTGCTCCTTGTAAGCATAGTCATGATGCAGGCAACCCCGGCTGAAAAAGCTTACTGGCCGCGGGAAATCCGCACCAAAGAGGGAACCATAACCCTGTATCAGCCCCAGCCTGAATCGCTGAACGGTAATAGCCTCCGCGGCAGAGCGGCGGTGATGGTCAAGCAGAAAGGGGAAAGCGAACCTGTGTTTGGCGCTTTCTGGTTTGATGCGCACATGTTCACCGACCGTGAAGCGAGGTTGGTTCAGCTGAAATCCATAAACATACAGAATATTAAATTCCCGGGTGAGATTGAAGAAGACAGAGTTGAGGAAATCAGATCGATACTGGAAACAGAAATCCCGAATTTAAGTCTTGAATTCCAGCTTGATGAGCTGCTGGCCACCATTGAAGAAGCCAACAGCGGGAAGGCCAGTGCCGAAGGTTTGAACAACGAACCGCCCGAGATCATCATCCGTCATAACCCGGCTGTGCTGATCACTATAGATGGCGAACCCGACACAGAGGCCATTGAGGGTTCTGATATACTGCAGGTTGTCAACACCCCGTATTTCATCGTCTTCGATCCCAGGATGCGTGAATACTGGCTTTATGGCGATGGCATGTGGTTTGTCACCCATGACGCTCTCAGAGGCCAATGGAAATATGACAAGAATCCCCGCGCTGTCATTCGTGACCTTATCGATGAGTCAGAAGAGGATTCGGACGAGCAATATGTTGGGCAGGCCATACCTGAAATCGTGGTGCGCTCAACACCTGCCGAGCTTATTGTCACTGAAGGCGAACCGGTATTCGCACCAGTAGAGGGTGTTAACCTGCTTTATGTCAATAACACCCAGAGTGATGTGTTTATGGATATTGGCAGCCAGATGTATTATCTTATCCTGTCGGGCCGCTGGTATGTTTCGAAATCGATGAAAGGACCCTGGGATTATGTTCCATCGGATGAATTACCCCGGGAGTTTACAAATATACCTGAAGGAAGTCAAAAAGACAGGGTGCTGGCCAGCATTGCCGGTACTGAAGCTGCCGATGAGGCTGTTCTGGATGCTATTATACCACAGACTGCCACTGTAAACAGGAATGAAGCTACGGCCGAGGTTACCTATGATGGTAATCCCAACTTTAAGAAAATCCCCGGCACCAATATTGCCTATGCTGACAACTCGCCCAACACTGTGCTACTGATCAATAACCGTTATTACCTGTGTGAGAACGGCGTATGGTTTGAATCAGGAAAAGCTTTGGGCCCATGGGATGTCTGTGTTCATGTTCCTGACGATGTCAGGGATATACCGGCCAGTGCACCTGTTCATCACGTCAAATATGTCTATGTTTATGATTATACGCCTGATGTTGTTTATGTCGGCTACACGCCGGGCTACACCGGATGTTATGTATACGGGCGCACGGTTGTGTATGGCACGGGTTTTCATTACCATTCATGGTACGGCAGGCATTATTATCCACGGCCATGGACATACGGCTACCACATGTATTACGATCCCTATATAGGTTGGAGCATAGGGTTCTCAGCACCCATAAGAAGGCCTTACAGTTGGTATACATGGTATTACAGCCATCCGCATTATCATTATCATTACTACGGCGGATACTGGGGGCCTCCGGCTTACCGTCCTCCCCACCATTATCACCACCACCATTATTACGGGCCAAAACCTATACCTTATACTGCATACAAAGAGAAACAAAGGGTTCAGTCAACACAGAATATATATCATCATCACCGTGCCGGCGTAGAATCAAGTCGACGTGTCGCCAGCCCCTCAGGGTCATCACGTACTTCGCTTAGTACAAAAAGGACGGATACGGGCACAAAAGATACACGGGCAGGCACAAGTGAATCAACACGTCAGCCTGCCTCCACACGCACTTCAACCACCCGACAGACGACAACCCAATCTTCCACAAGGCCGTCAACAATAAGACAAACCACAACGCAACCGTCAACCCGGACTTCCACAACGACAAGGACGACAACAAGGCCATCCTCCACACCCAGCCGCACTTCCACCATACAAACACGACAGTCATCACGCAACAATGTATACACTGACAAAGAAGGAAACATTTACCGCCGAACAGACCAGGAATGGCAGAAAATTGAGAATACAACCACAAAACCTGCCACACGTCAGACAACAACGACAAGGCCGGCAACAACAACAACCACACGTCCTGCCACCAAGTCAACAACTCGTTCTGATCTCGACCGTCAGCAATACAACCGCCAAAGAGGAGAACAACGCAGCACTAACGCCCAGGTAACACGGAGCACAAGCACAACACGTTCTTCCTCCTCTTCCAAGCCGGCAAAAACAAACCGCTCTTCTTCAGGTTCGGAATCGCAAACCCGCCCTTCCGATGGCGGAAGAAGATAACAAACAAAATAATAACCAGGAAAAGCCGGTCTGAACATCAGCCGGCTTTTTGTTTCAGAGTATTTTTATTACCAAGCAGATAAATATTACTATTCCCGTAATTCCGGACTGGCTGCGACATCTCTGAGTTTTTTCACAATGATCTGAAGGTCTTTCTTTGACAAACGCTTCAGGCTTTTATCATCCATAACCATCTGATCGCTTTTATGGATCAAGGGGTACCAGTCACCAGGATCAGGCAGGTCGCCCTTTACCCTGGGTACAATATGTAAATGCAAATGTTCAATTGTCTGGCCGGCCTCGGGTTTTTCCTGCACTGACATATCAAAAGCATCCGTATTAAAGGCTTTTAGCAAAATTCTTACAGCATGTGTTGTTATATCAAGAAACTCTGCTCTTTGCTGCCGGTTGAGATCAATAAAACTTGTAATATGATCTCTGGGGATGACAAGGGCATGGCCCGGTAATACCGGGGCTATGTTATAGATTGCCAGAAAGTTTTGTGATTCGAGGAAGACACATTCAAGTATTGTTGGGTTGCAAAAAGGACACATATTATTTGGTGATTTGGTGATTTGGTGATTTGTTGATTTGATATTTACCGTTCAAAGACAACCTCTCCGGGGAGGGGAAAGCCCACCCCTAACCTTTCCCGGCAAGGGAATCTGTAAATCCTCAAATCTGACGGCAGGCAGGCCTTCAAATTTTCAAACTATTTAAAAGCATTCATCTTCAGAAAATGGATCTCTTTTTCAGTCAGAAAGCGCCACTGACCTCTTGACAAACCCTTTTTTGACAGACCTGCAAAATACACCCGGTCGAGTTTTAATATTTCATAACCCAGTTGTTCAAATATCCTTCTGACGATACGATTGCGTCCGGAATGAATTTCAATGCCGATTTTCTTCCTGTTTTCGGAATCGATAAAACTTATTGCATCAGCCTTTATAAAGCCATCATCGAGCATTATGCCGGTGGCTATCTTATCCATATCAGCCGGCTTCAGACCTTTGTTAAGTTCTACCTGATACACCTTCATCTTTTCAAACCGCGGATGTGTAAGCCTTTTTGTAAGTTCTCCGTCGTTGGTCAGCAACAGCACACCGGTGGTGTTTCTGTCGAGCCTTCCTACGGGATAAACCCTCTCGCGGCAGGCGCCTTTGATAAGGTCAATGACTGTTCTCTTGGCATGCGGGTCTTCAACCGTTGTGATATAATCCTTGGGTTTATTCAGCAGTATATAAACTTTCTTTTCCTCTTTTAGCTTTTCCCCGTTGTACCTGATCACATCGGTGGGTTTGACTTTGGTTCCCAGCTCTGTTACCAGTTTGTCATTCACGGTAACCAGTCCGGCCGTAATATAATCATCAGCCTCACGCCGTGAGCAAAGGCCGGTACTTGCAATGTATTTATTTAACCTTATGAGTTCATCCTCATGTTTTCCCTTGGGCAAATCTCTCGACTGTTTTTTATTCTTTAATACTTTGCGTTTTTCAGCAATGAATACAGATCCCGGGCTTCCGGCCGGAGGACCTTTTTTTCTTGAGTTCCTTGCAGTTCCTGGTGCAGATTCTTTCCTCACGCCTGAGGAGGCATTTCCTTTTCGTGTACCACGAAATATTACCATCTTTTATCAGTATTTAATTATTTATAAATCATACGTTTATAAAAATATCACAGGTATGGAGCCATTGTGTATTGTTAAAACTCCGGCACAAGCAACAAACTCCGGATTTCTGCCCCATTCTAAAAACAGGATACCAGCCCTTCCGTATTCACCTGGATTGCCTGCCTGCCAACAAGGCGGGCAGGACAAAGATCCCGGCTCAACAGGGAATCTCTGTATCTGAGAAATAAGTCTCAATAATGAAATAAGTCTGGATTTGACAATTGTACAATTACATTTCGTAATTTTAAGCCTTTCGATTTTCCGTATTGATGAGTTTAATATTAGAAAAATCAATGGTTTAAGTATTTTTTCAGATATTATATCGTTTCTTAAAGATACGAAATATTAGTGTGTAAAAAAACATAAAAATTGTTAATCCATATGACGCTTATCAGATCAATTTCAGGAATCCGGGGGACAGTTGGCGGTAAAGCCGGTGAAGGCATTACACCACCCGACATGATAAAATATACATCGGCATTTGGCACCTGGATAAAGAATAAAACAGCTTCAAAAAAGGCGGTCATTGTATTGGGACGTGATGCCCGTATTTCGGGCGACATGGTTGAAAGGCTTGTTTCAGGGACACTGGCCGGACTGGGCATTGATGTTATCAATCTCTCGCTGGCTACAACGCCTACCGTGGAAATGGCCGTACAGGCCCTTAAAGCTGACGCAGGAATAATCCTCACTGCCAGTCATAATCCAAGGCAATGGAATGCCCTTAAGTTACTGAATGCATCCGGTGAATTTTTGTCGGCACAAGATGGTGCCGAAGTGCTTGAGATAGCAGAAAGAGGGGAATATACTTATGCCGCCGTTGATGATCTTGGCCAGGTTACGTCAAATAAAACCATGGGTGATTACCATATCCGACAGGTTAAGGGACTTTCGCTGGTTAACACGGAAGCTATACAAAAAGCCGGATTTAAGGTTGCTGTCGATTGTGTGAATTCAGTAGGGGGACTGGTCATCCCGCAATTGCTGAAAGAACTTGGGGTAACAGATATCGTTGAACTATACTGTGAGCCAACCGGTGAGTTTCCTCATAACCCAGAACCTTTGCCACAACATCTGAGTGCCATTTCAGCTGCTATCAAAGAGCATAAAGCTGATGTGGGTTTTGTTGTGGATCCCGATGTTGACCGCCTGGCCATCGTCAACGAAGACGGATCGATGTTCGGTGAAGAATATACGCTGGTAGCCGTTGCTGATTATATTCTGAAGCACAATCCGGGCAATACCGTTTCAAACTTGTCCTCCACAAGAGCATTGTGCGATGTGACACAACAATATGGTGGCTCTTATTCGGCTGCCGCTGTTGGAGAGGTCAATGTCGTGCATGAAATGAAACGAACAGGGGCTGTAATTGGCGGTGAAGGAAATGGCGGCGTCATTTATCCGCCCCTGCATTACGGGCGTGACGCCCTGGCCGGCATATCCCTCTTCTTGTCACACCTGGCCCTGTCGGGAAAATCATGCACTCAATTACGGAAATCATACCCTGAATATGTCATTTCTAAAAATAAAATAGAGTTAACGCCGGATATTGATGTTGATAACGTTCTGGCCATTATCCGCGATAAATTCAGCAATTACAAGGTAAACACTATTGATGGTGTGAAAATAGACTTTGAAAAAGAATGGGTGCATTTAAGAAAATCAAATACTGAACCCATCATAAGGATATATGCTGAAAGCACTTCGGAGGAATCAGCCAATGCACTGGCTGAAAAAATAATACAGGAAATAAAAAAGATAAGCCGTAAATAAACTGCCTTGCCATACAATAATAAAAACTCTTATGAAGAAACAATATATTTACTTACTCGCCACGCTGGCCATATTTTTACTGGTTATTATCATATACAGTGTTACGAAAAAGAAATCTGTCATCGATCTCGAAACCGAAGTGCAGAAAGGGGAGTTTGAAATTGTGGTCACTGTGACCGGTGAGTTGAAATCACGGAATTCAATTAATATTTCAGTACCGGTATTAAAACTCAGGGATATAAACATGTGGCAGCTTACAATAGGGAAGATTGTACCAGAAGGAACCTTTGTTGATTCAGGCGATTTTGTTGCCCAGCTTGATGAGACTGAAATTCAGGATAAGCTTAAGGAAAAAGATGTCGAGATTGAAAAAATCCAGGCCGAACTTGAAAAAGCCAGAATTGACTCATCACTTGAACTCCGTTCACAGCGTGATAACATTATTAATCTAAGATTCTCAGTTGAAGAAGCAAAAATCAATGTTGAGCAATCAAAGTATGAATCACCGGCCGTTATCCGCAAAGCCGAGATTGAGCTTGACAAGGTCAAAAGGGAATATGACCAGATGCTGAGCAATTATAAACTGAAAGTGCAGCAGGCCCAGGTGAATATCAGGCAGAAGGATTTTGAGTTACAAAAACTCTTGAGAGAAAAAAACAGGATCATTGATGCCCTGGGCAGCATGAACATAAAATCACCTGCTGCCGGCATGATCGTTTATCATAAAGAACGTGACGGGACAAAAAAGACGGAAGGAAGCAATATAATGTGGTGGAGAGATCCCACCGTCGCCACGCTGCCTGACCTTTCATCATTCAACTCAATAACATATGTTAACGAAATTGATATCAGCAAGGTGAAAAAGGGTCAGCATGTCAATGTCGGTATCGATGCTTTCCCTGAAAAAAAATTCACCGGCAATGTATGGGAAGTGGCGAACATCGGGGAGCAATTACCCAATACCGATTCAAAGGTATTTGAAGTGGTGATACGGGTGTATGAAACCGATCCGGTTTTGCGTCCGGCTATGACCACAAGCAATGCCATTATTACAAAATCCTATAATGACGTGTTGTATGTCCCGCTTGAAGCTGTGCACAGCAACGACAGCCTGACCTTCGTATACCGGAAAAACAAAACCCGCCAGCTGGTGTTGTTGGGAGATGCCAATGAAAACTCTGTTATTATTGAAAATGGGCTATCTGAAGGCGATAAACTCTATCTTTCTGTTCCTGAAAATGCTGTTAATTTTAAATGGGCAGGGATGGAACTGTACCCTTTGTTAAAAGAGAAAAGAATGAAGGAAGAACAGGAAAGTAAAAAAGGTACTGATACCCTTAACCGGCAACGTCCGGGTCGTCCTTACCGGAAACCGCAGGGCAACTGAAAACAAGCAGTCACATGTTTGAAAAACTCTATAAAAGATACATCCACGACTTCTACATTGCCGTTGATTCCCTGCTCGACAACAAGTTGAAGACTGTTCTCACCGGTCTTGGGATCATTTTCGGGGTGGCTGCCGTAATCAGTATGCTGGCTGTCGGACGCGGAGCAAAAGAAGAAATCCTGGAGCAGATAAAGCTGGTGGGGGTCAACAATATCGTTATTTCACCGATTGTGGAAGCCAGGGATGAGTCGGATGGCAGCAGCAGCGGAAACAGCAATGCTGAAGAAAAGCGTAAGTATTCACCTGGCCTTACCCTTGAAGATGTAGAGACCATAAAGGATTATTTACCGGCAGTAAAAAGCATCAGCCCTGAAATTGCCATCAATTCGTTTGTGACAAGGGGGGGATTCCGTGAAAGCTCTAAAATTTTAGGTGTTTCACAGGCCTATTTTGATATTTACAATCTGAAACTGGAGATGGGCGATATTTTTAATTCATACCATGAAGAAAACGGGATACCGGTTTGTGTGATCGGATCAAATATCAGGGCAAAATTTTTCAGCAAGGTAAATCCCATCAATCAATATATAAAATTTGGCAATATATGGCTTAAAGTCATCGGCGTTATTGAGAAAAGTAATGTCAGCGTATCAGGATTTGAGAATGCCGGGGTCAATGTTTTCAATGACAACATATATGTCCCGGTGAAGACCCTTCTTATGCGCCTTCAGAACCGTGCCCTCATCAATACCCGTACTTTTACCAGCCAATCAGGTAATTTCCCCGGCATGGCCCGCAGTGTCACACCCAAACAGAACACCGAAGGCAATTACCATCAGCTCGACCGCATTATCGTTCAGGTTTATGAAACACAGCAATTATCACCTGCCGCTGAAGTACTGAGCCGTATGATGCACCGCCGGCATATGCAGGTAAAGGATTATGAGATCACCATTCCTGAAATGTTGCTTAAACAGGAACAACGGACAAAAGATGTTTTTAACATTGTCCTTGGCGCTATAGCCAGCATTGCCCTTATCGTGGGCGGTATAGGCATCATGAATATCATGTTTGCTTCGGTGATGGAACGGATCAAAGAGATAGGCACCCGCATGGCCATTGGTGCAAAAAAAACCGATATTGTCGTGCAGTTTCTCTCTGAAGCAGTTCTGATAAGCGTCACAGGGGGCCTTATCGGTGTCATGCTCGGCATAATCCTGGCAGAGGCTATTGAAAAGATTTTTGACATACGCACCATTGTAACCCTGTCATCGGTGATGATTGCCTTTGTTGTTTCAGCATCCGTGGGCATCATATTTGGCTATTCGCCGGCGAAAAGAGCATCGGAGAAGGATCCGATCGAGTCGCTGAGATATGAATGAAGAAAAGGACAAGGCACAAGCGGACGCTTGCGCCAGTATGGAGGACGCTCAGTGAGGGTAAACCATGAACTGTGAACCTGGGATCAACAAAGCAGAATATCAACAAATCAGAAAATCATAAAATCAATAAATATTCAACCTCCAATGATAACGCGTCTTGTTTTTCTTAGTGTTTTAGCTTTATTAACTGCCGGCGTCACTCCCCAGGAATCCCCGAAGAAGATCCTTACACTGGAAGAGGTCATCGGTCTGGCCCAGGAACAATCGCTGCCGGCTATCCTGGCTCGTCATAGTTTCCGCGGAAGCTACTGGCAATACCGGATGCATGTTGCCAATTACCTTCCCAAACTAAGCCTTGACGGTCAACTGATTGACTTCAACCGTTCGCTGAAAAAATACCAGCTCCAGGACGGTTCCTATACCTACGTTGAAGATAATGCCAATGCCATAACCATGGGAATGAACCTGCGGCAGAATATAGGTTTCACAGGTGGTTCGGTTTTTGCCAGTTCCGACCTCCAACGCGTTGACCAGTTCGGCGAAAATGAAAGTTTTATGTATCTTTCTTCTCCTATACTGCTGGGATTCAGCCAGCCACTGAGCGGTTATAACGAATTCCGCTGGGAAAAAAAGATTGAGCCGCTGCGTTATGAAGAAGCAAAAAAGAAATATATTGATGCCATGGAAGGCGTGGCCATGAGGGCGGTGAGATTTTTTTTCGACCTTGCCCTGGCCCAGTTGAATGTTGAAATAGCCCGCATCAATTACCAGAACACCGATACACTTTACAAAATCGCACAGGGACGGTTTAACATGGGCACTATTGCCGAAAATGAATTGCTTCAGCTCGAACTCACCCATCTGAATGCCGGCACCGACCTTAACAATGCCGGCATTGAACTTGAGATTTATAAATTTCAGCTGAGGTCGCTGCTTAATTTAAGCCCGGCTACAAACGTTGAACTTATTGTACCTTCAGGCGTGCCTTTTATGGAAGTCGATATTAACAAGGCACTTACAGAAGCAAAACAGAATAATCCGGACATGATACAATTGGAAAGAGAACTGATTGAAGCGCAGCGTGATGTGGCCATGACCAAAGCTGAGAAAGGCCTGAACGCAGAACTTTTCGCTTCATTCGGATTAACGCAGACAGCTGTTGATATACCTGGAGCGTATAAAAAACCGCAGGACCAGCAGACCTTAAGGGTTGGCATTGAATTGCCTATACTTGACTGGGGATTAGGAAGGGGACGTTATAAGATGGCGCGATCAAACCAGGAAGTAATCAACACCAATGTCCAACAGTCAAAAATTGACTTTGAACAGCAGGTATTGCTGAAAGTCATGCAGTACAACCTGCAGGATGACCAGTTGCTGATTGCCGCCAAAGCCGATACCGTAGCCCAGTACAGCTATGAAATCAGTAAACAACGTTTCCTTATCGGGAAAATTGATGTCATTGACCTTAACGATGCGCTTGAGAAAAAAGATATTGCACGCCGCGGATATATCTCGGCTTTAAGGGGATTCTGGACCTATTATTTTGAGATCAGACAATTGACACAATATGATTTCTTAAGGCAACAACCCCTTGGCGCTGATTTTGAAGCAATGATTGAATAATTTAAATATTTGAACCACAAAAGACACAAAAGAACGCAAAAGAGATTGCAGAAAGAAAAACAGAGATTGCATTTATATGAAACTGTAATCATTCAAATACGTAAAATTGCTCAGGATACCTCCTAAAACTGTTTGTTATGATAAAGCGGATCATTACGGTATTTACGCTTTTTATTGTGTTTTGCACCTGTTTTGCGCAAGAAAGTGCAACAGACACTCTGGTCTTTCCGGATGATATAGTGTATAACGGACCATTTGAAGAAGAGCAGTTCAACCGGTATTTCAACCTTCATGAAGAAGACTATTTAAATTTATTCCTTGCTTCTTCGGCAACCATTGATGAATCGAATGCACAACAATACAGGCAGAATTTCTATGAATTCCTCAGTAACCTGAAGATCAAAACACCTGCTGTGCATAAACCAAAAAAGAGAATAAAAACAATCTACAAAGCCACACACAATCATTATTTCACCAAGTATGAACTAAAGACATCTTTTGAAGATATTTTCAGGAACGGTGGTTTTAATTGTGTAACCGCTTCGGCATTATATGGCATCATCCTTCAGAAAAGCAATATTCCTTTTGATGTCAGGGAAACACCCGTACACGTTTATCTTGTATCCTACCCGGGCGCTGAAGAAATCAAAATCGAAGCAACCGATCCGCTGGCAGGGTATATGACATTTGACCTTCGCACAAAAAAGCAGTATGTCGATTATATGCGGGATAACAAGTTCATAAGTGAAAATGAATATGGCAGAAATACCATTGATGAACTCTTCAACAAGTATTATTTCTCTGACCAGAAAATTTCACTAAAAGAGCTTTTAGGCATACAGTATCTCAACAACGCCGTTTACCTGTTTAACGACCATAAAATCAAAGAAGGGTATCGGGAGCTGGAAAAAGCCTATATATTCTACCCCTGTGAAAAAACGGCGTTTCTGATGCTGACAGCCCTTACTGAAATACTTGGTAAAGAAACCTATGACGAATTAACTGATGTTGATTACCTGGTGAAAATATCCAGGTTCAATAATGAAAGCATCACGCCTGAAGCCATCCGTAATGAATTCGCAAAAATTACCCACACCCATCTTATCAATCGCAGTGACATTGAGTATTACGAAAAGATATACAGGCATCTCGAAAACAATATCAGGAAAAAGGAATTCATTGACGAAATAGCCTTTATTTATCATTATGAAAGAGGCAGGTTTTTATTTAACCGCAGCAGGATAAAAGAAGCTTTGCCCTTCTTTGAAGAAGCTTTCAGGATTAATCCCGATAATGCCGATGTCCAGGCAGCCTTTGTTCAATCACTGGCCGGCAGCATGAGGGTGATGGATACGCATACGGCAACTGACCTGGCAGAGGAATATGCCGGCCGTTATGAACAGCTTACAGTCAATCCCGTTTTTAGCAACCTGCTGACCTTACTGTACCTGGGTTCCGCCATGGAAAAATTCGACCGTCATGATATTGCCGGTGGCGATAAATATCTGCTGAAATTCGAAGAGATGAATAAACGTTTTCCCGAAGGCGATATTCCCTATGAATTACTGGGAAAAGCTTATTCATCAGGCGGTATGTATTTTTTCAGAAAAGGATATTATAAAAAGGCCAGGGAGTATATAAAAAGGGGACTGGTCATATCACCAGACAATCCGATATTGCTGTATTGCCTGACGTCGTTTGAATAGTCTGACTCTGACGGATCTCATACCAAACCCCAACCCCATGCTACCGAATACCGGTTATTGATTGCCGGTTACCTTCTTTATGCAACCCACAACCACCCTCAATTCTTAACCGCCAGATTGAATTTTTTCTGTATGATACAAGGATTACCCAGCGGGGTTTTGTATCGGGCAATGAAATTGAGTTTTTCGACGGCCATCCCTCCGGGGGCAACAGAAACAACGTATTCAGCCACACCGTTTTCGGTTATCATTGGCATTGTGTTCTTTGCAAGGTAAACATCTTCGATAAGCCTGTCCATATAAAACTGCACTTTACGCGACTTATTGGACAGCGACAGGTTGAGAATATACATGTTATTCATGGCCAGGTGGTTAATTTCCTTAATCACAATACCGGGATAATTTGTAATCAGCTTTCCATCTTTCGTATACTCTTTAAGTCCTGTCCCCGGATTTCCGTTTTTGTAAGGCACTTCAGCTTTCAGCTTTCCATTCTCATAATACATTTTTTGAATGCCATTCAACTTGCCCTCGACATACGGGCTAACCCTGTATGCCTTACCATTCTCATAATACCATATCTCATCACCATCCTTTTTGCCTTCCCTGTACATCAATTTCGAATGTATCTTACCCGAGGGATAATAATTGGTGGCCCATCCGTGTTTCATGTTATTTTCATACATGACTTCACCGGCCAGACGGCCGTTTTTATCATAATTCTTTGTAATACCCTGACGCTGAGTGCCTATGGCTGTTATCTCCGATTTTATTCTGCCATTGTCATAATATTCCCTTACAATGCGCGGCGCAGAGGTATCATCAGGTTTACGGAAAAAATTACAGCCTGCTGCCAGCAGTCCGGGTAAAACGATTGTGAGAATGACGATTCTTTTCATGATGAATACTGTTACAATATAACTATTATACAAAGATAGCGGTAAAGTTGAAAACAGGCACCAACGGAGAGGAGAAATGGGAAAAGGGACAAAGAGACAAAGGGACTGAGGGACTTAGGGACTTAGGGACTGAGGGACTTAGGGACTGAGGGATTAAAAAGCTTAGAGACCTGGAGAGACAGACTGTAGACCGTCGACCGTGAACTATTTACAGATTGACAAGTTGACAGATTAACAGATTGCCCGTGTATCGTGAATTGTAAACTTAATCACCGTGGACTGTTGTACGTCGACCGTCGACTCTTTAAAGTTTGTAACGATTTAGAAATTACAGACTATGACGTTAGGAAAATTTTAATATCTTTGCGCCACTGAAAAAAAAGAATTATAAATTAAATAAAACAAAGAAATGCGTAACAAAGGAGCCATTTGGACATTGGCCGTTGCTCTTGCTCTGGTTTGTATTTACCAGTTATCATTTACTTTCGTAACATATAAAGTCAGAAAAGATGCCAATAAATATGCGCTGAAGGTCACCAATAACACAGTTGGGAAACTTGACTCATTAGGAGCAAAGATAGCTGATCATTATCTTGATTCTATTGCCTCAGAAGAAGTGTATAATTTTCTTTGGCTGAAAAAGTATACTTACCGGGAATGCCAGGAACGTGAGATTAATCTGGGATTGGACCTTCGTGGAGGTATGAACGTGATCCTCGAGATATCAACCGTTGATGTGCTCCGTTCATTGGCCAACTACAGCAAAGACACCACTTTCAACAGGGCACTTGCCATTGCCCAGGACCAGATGAAATCATCGAATGAAGATTTTGTTACTCTTTTTGGCAGGGCATTTGAGAGTGTCGACCCCAACGCCCAGCTCGGCTCTATATTTACCGCGCAGGAATTGCGCAATGAGATAAGCTATAATACTTCAAATGATGAAGTGCTGAGAATACTCCGTGAAAAAGCCAATGATGCCATCAGCAACTCATTTGAGATCATCCGTACGCGTATCGACCATTTCGGCGTGGCACAGCCCAATGTACAGCGCATTGAAGGAGGCGACCGTATTCTTGTGGAATTGCCCGGTGTTGAAGAAAAAGAGAGGGTAAGAAATCTTTTACAGGGAACAGCCCGGCTTGAATTCTGGGAAACTTATGAAAACAGCGAAATTGTGCAGAGCCTGATTGAGGCCAATAATATGATCCGTGAAATTAACCAAGACAGCAAAACACTTGCTGAACAATCATCACCCGAGCCTGTAACAGGCACTGTAACAGGTGACACATCAGCAACAGAGGGAGATGAGGAATTATCGCTTCTGGAAAAAATAGAAGCCGACACTTCAGCTGTGAGTGATTCCCTTGCAGAAGAAGCTATGGGAGAAGAAATGCCTTTGTTTGTCGTGCTGAAACCCAATGTTACCCAAAACTGGGAACCTTTGCCGGGATCTGTATTCGGCCGCGTTCACTATAAAGATACAGCAAAAACGAACCAGTATCTGCAGTTAGCCATACAAAAAGGAATATTTCCCAGTGATTTCAAATATCTGTGGTCGGCAAAACCCATCCTGGATCCTGAAACCAGAAAACCCACTGATTATTATGAATTGCATGCCATTAAAATCACAGGACGGGAAGGGCGGCCGCCCCTTACCGGTGATGTGGTGACACAGGCCCAGATGCAGTTTGATCAGGTAGACGGAAGCGCAGGGGTGTCGATGAGCATGGATGCCAATGGGGCTACGGCGTGGGCACGTATTACAAGAGAGAATGTGGGCAGGTGTATAGCCATTGTTATGGATGACTATGTGTATTCCTCCCCCAGGGTCAATGAAGAAATTAAGGGAGGATCCTCTTCCATTACAGGCAGTTTTGACACCAAAGAAGCCACTGACCTGGCCAACCTGTTGAAGTCAGGCACAATGCCGGCACCGGCAAAGATCGTACAGGAAGAAGTCATTGGCCCTTCACTGGGTAAGCAATCGGTTACTTCTGGACTTAAAGCCTTTTTGTATGCCTTTATTGCCATCTGGCTTTTTATGATTTTCTATTACAGTCGCAAAGCCGGTTTGGTTGCCAACATTGCCCTGTTGTGCAACATCTTTTTCCTTATCGGCGTGCTGGCATCATTACAGCTTGCCCTTACGCTTCCCGGTATTGCAGGTATCGTGCTCACCTTAGGTATGGCCGTTGACGCCAACGTGCTTATTTTTGAGCGTATCAGGGAAGAAGTCCTGGCCGGCAAAGGTATTCGCCTGGCCGTTGCTGACGGTTATAAAAATGCCCTGTCAGCCATTATTGACGGTAATGTAACCACATTGCTGACAGGTATTATATTATTTGTCCTTGGCACAGGACCGGTTAAAGGTTTTGCTACCACGCTTGTAATTGGTATCTGTACATCTCTCTTTACAGCTATCTTTTTGTCAAGGCTTATTTTTGAGATGTATCTTGAAAAGAATGTGACACTGACCTTTGCCACTAAATCAACTGAAGGATTTTTGAAAAATGTAAATTTCGATTATCTGAAAAACCGAAAAGTCTTTTATGTAATATCAGTAGCCATTATCATCATTGGTACTGTTTCCCTTTTTACAAGAGGCCTTGATGCTGGTGTTGATTTTTCAGGCGGTCGCAATTTTATCATTCAGTTTGATAAAACAGTGAATAACATTGAAATCGGTGATAAACTGGAACCATTGCTTGATGCACGGCCTACCGTGATAACTTTCGGATCATCAGACAAAGTGAGGATCACCACAAAGTATAAGATCGATTCCGATGATTCCGGTGTTGATGAAGAAATTCAACAACTGCTTTATCAGGGACTGCAGTCATATCTTCCTGAAAACACTTCATATGAAAATTTTTCTGCCAACAATGTGCAGAGTATACAGAAAATCGGACCGACAATTGCCGATGACATTAAGCGACAATCATCCTGGGCATTGCTGGTGGCTGTGATTATGATGTTCTTATACATTTTCATGCGGTTCAGGAATTGGAGATACGGACTGGGCGCTACAGTTGCCACTTTCCACGATTCGTTTGTTGTGGTGGCACTGTTCTCAATCCTATACGGATTCATGCCGTTCTCAATGGAAATTGACCAGGCCTTCATAGCGGCTATATTAACTGTGATCGGTTACTCGGTGAACGACACTGTTGTTGTTTTTGACCGTATTAGGGAATTTATTACCCTGCATCCTAAACGTAACAGATCTGAATTAATGAACGCTGCCATAAACAGTACACTTAGCCGAACACTGATTACATCTGTAACAACTTTATTGACCATTTTGATCCTGTTTCTTGTTGCCGGTGAAAGCATCAGAGGTTTTACATTTGCCATGTTCATAGGTGTTATCATCGGAACTTATTCTACTATTTTTATTGCCACACCGGTTGTTTACGACACACTTAAGAAGAAAACAAAGTAATGCAGAGTTGACATAAGCGGATCATCAAATTATCCTTAATATTCATTATATTTACAGGATAAAGCTACAAGTGTTCGAAACATTTTTAAAAGATTGGTTTTAAATAACTTTTGTATAAAATATTATTAATGAGATCCTGAACCAAGTTCAGGATGACATCCTACAACCCAGGAGTCATGCCGAACTTGATTCGGCATCTCCAGCTTTCAACGCTATGATACAAATTGTAAGAAACATTCATTCTATTTGTCTTTTAATGTTTCGAACACGCGTAGGATAAAACCATAAACATGCATTACCCTCTTTTGTTTATAAGCGGTGCTGAAATTCTTGTGGTTTTATTGGTTTTCCTGGTGCTTTTTGGTTCCAAGAAAATACCTGAGTTTGCAAAAGGCCTGGGCAAAGGGTTAAGCGAATTTAAAAAAGCTACCGACGATATCAAGCGAGAAATCAATGAAAGCACCAAAGAGATGACCAAAGATATCAACGATATAAAAAAAGACCTCAATCAATCCTGAACCGGTTATGTTATTTATAATGCTTTCCTTTTAATGATGATTGAAACGCGTAACATAACCATGAATTTTGGCGATCTGCAGGTATTGAAAGGGATTGATGTATCCATCCAAAAGGGCGAGATTGTAACCCTGGTTGGACCGAGCGGAGCCGGGAAAACCACCTTTCTGCATATCATGGGGACCTTGCTTTATCCGACTTCGGGTGAAGTCATGATCAACGGCAATAAAGTATACGGTTTAAAAGAGAAGTCACTTTCACGGTTCCGGAATCAACACATTGGTTTTGTCTTCCAGTTTCATCATCTTCTCCCCGAATTTACCGCTATCGAAAATGTCTGCATACCGGCTTTCATTAAAAAAGCACCCCGGCATGAAACAGAAAAGAGAGCCATAGAATTGCTTGATTTCCTGGGCCTTGGACACAGACTTGAACACAAGCCGGGTGAGCTGTCGGGCGGAGAACAACAACGGGTGGCCGTTGCAAGGGCGCTGATCAATAATCCGGATATCATTCTTGCTGATGAACCCTCGGGAAACCTCGACTCTCAAAACCGAAAAGAACTGCACGAAATGTTCTTCTCTTTGCGCGAAAGATTTAACCAGACCATCGTTATTGTGACACATGACAAAGAACTTGCCGCTATGTCTGACTATACACTTTCCATGAAAGACGGGCGCATAATCGGTTAACCCAATCAGGGAAAGGCCCATGAAGCATGACCTGAACTTCATTAAAGATTTCCTTGAAGAAAAAACATCTTTCTATAACCGTTCTGACTTTATAGCTTCTGACCCTATAAGCGTACCCCACAGTTTTACCCATACACGCGACATTGAAATTGCTGCATTTCTGACAGCCACAATGGCATGGGGACAAAGAAAAACAATTATAAACAAGGCATTTCAGCTCCTCGGCCTGATGAACAACCATCCTTATGATTTTATATGCAGGCTGGGACCTGAAGAAGAGAAGCAGCTTGCATATTTTTGCCATCGTACCTTTAATGGCACCGATGCTGTTTGTTTTATGAGATCATTAAAGAATATTCTTCTGCAGTTTGGTTCTTTACAGGATTTGTTTGAAGGGCTGTACCTAAAAGACAGGAATATCAGGGATACTTTAATTCATTTCCGTGAAGTCTTTTTTGCCCCGTCCTACCCGGCCAGAACGGCAAAACATATTGCCGATGTAAGCAAAGGCTCTACGGCTAAGCGATTGAATATGTTTCTTCGCTGGATGGTTCGCCATGACAACAGAGGTGTAGATTTTGGCCATTGGAGAAAAATACCGCCTTCTGCCCTGTATATCCCCCTGGATGTGCACAGCAGTGCAGTTGCACGCAGACTTGGATTGCTGCAGCGGAAGCAGAATGACTGGCAGGCGGTTGAAGAACTCACGGCTGTTCTCAGAAAATTTGACCGTGATGATCCGGTGAAATATGATTTTGCCTTGTTCAGCCTGGGGGTGGATAATGATTTGATGATTTGATGATTTGATGATTTAATGATTTGATGATTTGCTAACCTGCCTGCCGTAGCGGCAGCACAAACAGGTTTGGTGATTTGGTGATTGACTTTACCTGGTTATTGTTGTGCTATAAATATTCGACCCCTACCGGGGTCGGTTTCTTTTTCTAACCTCGTGCTATAAACATACGATACCTCATAGATCATTATGCTTATCCCGGCGACTGAGAAAGAGCTGTATAGCTTCCTTATGCCGGAAGGCCAGATCCATTTTTTTTGCTTCGGCAATGGTAAACCAGCCGATCTCTGTCACCTCATCAGGGGAGGCTTTGGCTTCATTTGTTGCATTTCCGCTAAACATTAAGGCAACATTGTGCACACCGCGCTCAGGAATTATCTCATCCTGATAACCCAGGAATTCAACATTCATCATATCAAGACCTGTTTCTTCCTGTACCTCACGGATTACGGCATCTAAAGCATTTTCATTTTCCTCAATATGTCCGCCCGGAATGCACCAGTAATTCTTATAAGGCTCAACATTCCGCCGGGTAAGAAGAATCCTGACCTCTCCGTCAATGACTCTGGTTAAAACAGCACCAACCGTTGTTTTTGGCATAATATGCAGTATTTTAAAAAATGGGATAACTTTTGTACAACATTAAAAATAATAATGCCATGGCGCAACACATTTATAATTTAATTCAATGTTTTCCTGTCTTTTCGTCTTCCATAATGATCTCTTACTGGCCTTTACCTGCGGATGCGTCCGTTTGTGCCGATATAACCATGAACCATAAATTTTCAAAAACCGACACTGCCAGGTATTTTAGACACTGCCAGGTCTCTCATTATTAAAAATAACAACCACAACAACCACAACTCATAACCTCCCACACCCAAACCCCACACTACCGTTTACTGTTTACCGTTCACCGTTTACCGTTTACCTTCTTCTTCATTCTCATTCTCATTCCCGCTCTGTTCTCCCCCCCCTTGCACCAGTAAAATCTTCCGCTTATCTTTGCTGCAAAATTGATTTACCATGCTGTATGTCCTTCTGCTTTCTGTATTTCTCCAGCAACAACCCGAGCTGATCCGCATGCTTGAAGCCTCCCGGCATGAATGGACCGGGGGAAGGGAAGAAACCGGAAAAGGCGTTGACTATGGAATTAAGCTGGTTGTTTTAAAAGGCTCGGCACGGTTAAAATTTGTAAGCATAACCGTTGATCAGAGGGGATGTGATTTTAAAGTCAGCAATATCAGCCGTCCCCGGAAAGCTGACAGATACCGTAAAGGTGATACCCTGATGATCTCAGCCCTGTTAAAAAATCCACCGGAATACCATCCCGAAAAAGTGAAACCATACCCTGTTATTGGGTGTTCGTTTAAAAGAAATATATATTATTTCACCGTCAGGCAAGGGATTGATGCTGCTCACGACAAATACAAATAACCTGTGATTGCATCGTAAAATCAATGAGGTTGTCTTAAAAAAACACCTCAACAGTCATCCTTAATTCCCGCTTGCCTGGCAATGGCGAACACGTATTTCAGTATCTCAACAGGCTGTCTGTTGAATTACCGGAGATTCCGGAACAAGATGGAATGACTGCAGGGCGCCTTTTGAGACAACCTCATGATCTTTGACCTTTTCGTTTATAAATAAAAAAACAGTTATCTGACACACAGCCGAAAATCAAAAAAGCACTACTGTGATACCATCAGCTCATTATTTCACCAAAAGCTGTTTTACGTGCTTTTCATCATTACGTATGATCTGTATAAAATACATGCCGCTGTTCAGACTGCTGATATCAAGGGTTAATGTCTGACCATCAACAACACGGCTAAGAACAGTTTTCCCCAATACATCAATAATTTGCAGTTCACTGTTTACAACATCTTCTGTCAATTCAACGACAACAATATCTTTAGCAGGAACCGGATAAACATTCAGCATATCTGTTTCAGTATAGTTAACATAACTGACATCACCAGGGATGCCCCAGACATCAATATTATGAAGTCTTGAATACTGAGAGGTTTCATCGGACATCTTGAATCCCGAAGTAAACTTAATATAGACATCAGTTGCATTAATTTCAACCGTATTCACATCGCCAAGCTGACTGTCGTCGCCATCCCAAAATTCATCTTCTGTTGCCCTTTCCCAGGTTTCACCGTCACTTGATTTGTAAATTCTGATTCCCCTGTTGCCTCCGGTGGCTGAATGTGCAAATTTTATGCTGTCAATGTGAGGAACAGGCCCAAAAATAAATTCACCGATTGTATCGGGACTTTCTAAATAATCAGCAATTGTATAACCATCAAGTTTATTCAATAAAACCCATCCTGTTGTAACACCCGGAAGATTTTCAGTTGCTCCTCCATCTTCTATCCTTCTTGATTCACACTCCGGCGCGATACCGCATTTGATAAGCGTAACCGGTATTTCAATTGTACCTGATGAAACCGTTAATGTTAAATATCTGGTAAGGCTGGCTTCAATAACAACACCGGCTGAACATTTATCTGGATCAGTATCTTCGGTGGCTTCCCAATCCTGGAAATCTTCACTGATAATTAAAGTTGACTGTCCGTTAACACTCATCATCCCAATGAATGTTAACACTGCAATTGATAGTAAAAACTTTTTCATAATAATGAAGTTTAGATTAGCTGGGTAAAGTTAAAAATAATTAATATAATACTTCCTGATAAAATTCAATGATACTGAATCAATGTCGTTAAGTTTAGGATTTTTTTGTCCTATCCCTGCTCCCTGTAAGAGAGAGGGACATAATTCGGTCTTAACTTAACGACATTGGATACTGAATTATAAAATTTGGGTCAGTTCAGGGAAGCATTATTTTCGATCTTTGCTGAAAATCAGTTTTATCCCTAAACCTAAAAGAAGCCTGAATTTCAGCAATTTTTCCCCTCATGCCCGGGTAATAAGGCTATGAAAAGCATATGACCGGATATTTGTATGTTAAACAATGCGTAATTAACCGATTTCATTAACTTAGAGGCAAATTAAAGCCGGTATTTTATGCTTGAAATTGATAAGGCTGTTATCAGTACCGATTTGTTCACCAAACAGTTCACATGCGATCTGAAGCGCTGCAAAGGAGCCTGTTGTGTGTTGGGAGATTCAGGGGCCCCGCTGGATGAGGAAGAAAAGGCTATCCTGGCCCGGATCTATCCTGATATTAAAGCCTTTCTGCGTCAGGAGGGCATTGCTGCAATTGAGAAACAGGGGACCTCAGTGATTGATATTGAAGGTGAATGCGTAACCCCGCTTATTGGGGGAAAGGAATGTGCCTATACGGTATTTGAAGACGGCATTGCCCGGTGCGGGATAGAAAAGGCTTTCCTTGCCGGGGCAGTAACGTTCAGAAAACCTATATCATGCTTTTTATATCCGGTTCGTATTAAAAAATATAAAAATTTTCATGCTGTAAATTACGACATCTGGTCGATATGCGAACCAGCCAGAATACTTGGCGCATCATTACATGTGCCTGTATATGAGTTTGCAGGGCCCGCCCTTCGTCAATACTTCGGTGAAGCATGGTACAAAAAGCTGCAGCAGGCGGTCGCGGATTATCTCAGTGAAATATCAAAGGCATCAGAAAACAAATGATCCGGAAGTCTTGTAAAAAGAATTAAACTTAATATGAAACATGAATAATGACGGCCATACAACACTATATTGCTGATAACCGTGAGAAAATACTCGAAGAATTATCTGCCCTGCTCAGCATTCCTTCTGTAAGCTCCGACCCAAGGAAAAAAACTCACATGAAGCATGCAGCAGACTTTCTGCGTATAAAATTACTGGAATATGGTGCAGATAAAGCGGCTTTATTGCCAACACGCGGTTTCCCTGTGGTTTACGCTGAAAAAATAATACACAGCGATCTGCCCACGGTTCTTGTTTACGGTCATTATGATGTCATGCCTGCAGAACCGGTTGAATTATGGGCTTCCGACCCCTTCAAACCTGTCATTCGTGAAAACAGGATATATGCCAGGGGAGCAGATGATAACAAAGGTCAATTGTTTACCCACCTGAAAGCCTTTGAATATTTAACCCGCAACAATTTGCACCGTTGTAATATTAAGTTCATCATTGAGGGAGAAGAAGAAATTGGTTCTCCGAGTCTGTCCGGCTTCCTTCGAAAAAACAAAGACCTTTTAAAATCAGACATCATAGTGGTGTCGGATACCAAGATGGCCGGCCCGGACCTTCCATCAGTCACCATAGGCCTCCGCGGACTATGTTATGCCGAGATTGAAGTTAAGGGACCCGACCGTGACCTGCATTCAGGGCATTACGGTGGTGTCATTGCCAATCCGGTTCATGCCCTTTGTTCTGTCATTGCCTCATTTTTTGATCAACAGCAACGTATTATCATCCCCGGCTTTTATGACCAGGTGCAAGCTTTATCTGAGACCGAAAAAAACGAACTGAGCCGGATAACCGTCAGTGTCGATGACTTCAAAGCCTCAACAGGCGTACATGATCTGACCGGAGAAGATGGTTTTACCATTCCCGAACGTGTCGGTGCCAGGCCTGCACTGGATGTCAATGCTATCTGGGCAGGCCATATCGGTGAAGGATCTAAAACCATCATACCTTCAACGGCTCATGCAAAAATAACCATCAGGCTGGTTCCCGATCAGTCACCTGATAACATCCATGATATATTGAAAAAACATATCAGCGCCCTGAAAATAAAAGGTGTAACCGTTGAACTGAAAAACTTTTACGGCAGTAAAGGTTATTCCTCATCGGTTGAATCAAAGGCCTACCTTTCGGCCATCAGTGCCCTGAAAAAAGCCTTTGGTGTTGATCCCGTGCCGACCAGAAGCGGAGGAAGCATACCCATCATATCTGATTTTGAACAGATACTGGGATTAAAAACCATATTGATGGGTTTTGGTCTCGACAGTGACAGAATCCACTCACCCAACGAGAATTTCTCACTCAATAACCTGTTCAGGGGAATTGAGAGTGTGGTGTATTTTTATGATGAGTATTGCAGGGAGGGGAGAGTTGCTCGCTGATGCCGCTGATTTCGCAGAGGTATTTTTGCTGTTGGGATTGTTGTGGTTATTATGATTGTTTTGATTGTTGTGATGGTTGCAGGTTATAGTTGTTGTCGGTTGTCAGCCTGCATGCCGTCAGGCAGGTTGTGGGTTGCCGGTTGTGGGTATAAAGTAAAGGGTTTTGAGAGATGAGGACTTGACAGAGTCAGCTTTTGTTGAAAAATGACGACTATTTATTATAAAGGCACAAGCGGACGCTTGCACCAGTATGGGACAACTATTTATTATAAAGGCACAAGCGGATCCCGCCAGCGGCGGGACCAGTATGGATAGCCCCGGGTGAAACCCGAGGAAAAGGGATAAGGCAGAAAGCGCTGCAAGCATAACATAACCACAGGCAAAACAAAATACATAAAAAATTCATTATTAAGACGCGTAAGGCCGGTTGGCTGTGGAAATAAAAATGAATAAATTTGTCCGTTGATAATATTACAGTTGAATGATAAACATCCTTGTTGCAGCGCTGGTAATTGTGTTGATATCCTTTATTCTCCTGGGATTTAATATCTTTTTCAGGAAAAAAAGCTTCCCGGAATCTGAAATCGGCCGGAACAAAGATATGCGCAAACTTGGACTTACCTGTCCGAAATGTGATGAGCTTAAACTATACCGGAAGCAAAAACCGGCAAAAAAGATCGATCCCGAAGATCTTACCATGGCACCCACCCCCACGGGATTTTCTGCTCCCCATAGGGATTGAAGGGTGAAATGAACCATCAGCTCAGTGATTTGTTTTACCTGAAACAAATAGTGGTTTATATGAATTTCCTAAAACTATTTATTATCAGTCTCGTGCTTATTGCTGTTATCATTTTTCTGATCGGAATCGGCATTTTCATTGGCAGAAAAAAACCCATTAAGCAGCAATCCTGTGACAGAGATATTACGAACGATGGCATCCTTCCCGGATGCGGCTGCGGTATCGATGAATGCTGTTCAAGACAAGAATAATTACTGTAACTGTTCAGCCAGGTAACGGCTGAAGCCCCCGGTGAAATAAACCCGGAATTGGCCCTTTTCATCACTGTATATCAGGTAGGCATCGAGAAATTTATGCTTTTCAAGAAATACTTTAGCCTTCTCAAGTCCCATCACCATAAAGGATGTAGCATAGGCGTCAGCGGTCATGCAATCATCGGCCACTACCGTAACACTCAGAAGGTTTGACATCACAGGGTATCCGGTTACAGGATTTACGGTATGGGAATATTTCAGGCCATCCTTTTCGTAAAACTTTCTGTAATTACCCGATGTGGCTAATGACTTGCGGTTAAGCTGCAGGATGGCCTGCAGGTCTGAGCCGGGAATCATATTACCTTCCAGCGGCTTGTCAATGCCAATGCGCCAGATATTGCCCTTGTCATTATGTCCAAGTGTACTCACCTCTCCTCCGATTTCTACCATATAATGCTTAATGCCAAGTTTCCGCAGGTAAGCCGATACGACATCAACCGAATATCCCTGTGCAATGGCATTAAAATCAAGCATCACCCTTGGATCAGCCTTTTCGATTTTCGTCCCGTTAAGTCTTATCTTATCCATACCCACAAACTGCATGAGGCTGTCAATGGTTGCACTGTCAGTAGATGAAGCAGATGTAAACCCAAAACCCCAGGCATTAACGAGCGGGGCAACAGTTATATCAAAAGCCCCTCCTGTTGTTTCATTCACTTCAAAGGCTTTATTCAATACTGTTATCAGTTTTTCATCGGCTTCAACATCAGACTCATTCCGGTTAATTTTCGAAACAACTGATGTCGGAAGATATATTGACAACGACCGGTCGAAGTCAGTGAGCAGCGAATCGATCTGGCGCTGAAGGTTTCTTCCCCGGCGGCTCTGGTATGTAATATGATAGGATGTCCCCTGTGTGAGTCCGGCAAGTTTTATGTATTGCCCCCTGGTGTTTCGCTGTGTAACAAAGATTACACCTGCCACAACAACAACGATGATCAGGATACGGATGATTTTTTGTTTCATAATTTAATACGTTGAGGTAATATACGGAATTATTTAATGTGCTGTTGCAGAGCATATCATCTGTTACGCTGCATATTTTGCTATGCTTTTGGGCATGTTGTGCCTGTAACGTTTACAATCTTTCTTTTTCCTCCGGGCGATAGCCCGGGGCTACACAGGTTCGGCTGTACCTCAGTCGGACTTATCCGTTCAGGCTGCATGCCTGAAAGATAATATCATTTCGTTCCCTTCCCCCAATACCCAAAACCCAACACCACCGGTTACCGTTTACCGCTTACTGATTACCTTCCTCTCACCCAACACCCAAAACCACCGGTTACCGTCTACTGATTACTGATTACCTTCCCCTCACACCCCGAAATCATCAAATTCAATCATCTCATCCGGCACTCCCAGGTTATAAAGCATACACTGCACGGCATCATTCATAACGGGTGGCCCGCAGAGGTAATATTCAACTTCTTCGGGTTCCTCGTGATGACTCAGGTATTCATCATACAACACCTGGTGTATGAAGCCTGTATAACCGTTCCAGTTATCCTCAGGTTTGGGTTCCGACAACGCTATGTTGAATTTAAAATTGGGAAATTTCTTTTCTATCTTCCGGAATTCTTCTTCATAAAAGATCTCTCTCTTTGACCGGGCTCCATACCAGTATGAAACATTACGACTGGTCTTCAGGGTCTGGAAAAGATGGAAGATGTGTGAACGCAGGGGAGCCATACCGGCACCTCCGCCAATATAAACCATCTCACGGTTGGTATCTCTGATAAAAAACTCACCGAAGGGGCCGGAAATGGTGACTTTATCGCCGGGCTTCCGTGAAAAAATATAGGATGAGCAGATGCCGGGAGGTACCTTCATAAAAGCTTCTTTGGCATTGTCCCAGGGAGGTGTTGCAATGCGGATGTTGAGCTTGATGATGTTGCCTTCGGCCGGATGGTTGGCCATTGAATAAGCCCGGAACGTCTCTTCCGAATTTTTCATTTTCAAATCCCACATCTTGTATTTATCCCACTCGTCGCGGAACTGTTCTTCGACTTCAATATCGCGGTATGACATTTCATACGGCGGCACATCGATCTGGATATACCCCCCCGATTTGAAATGCAGTTCCTCTTCCGGGGGCAGCTTCACCACAAATTCCTTGATAAATGTGGCCACATTATGATTAGAGACCACTTCACACTCCCATTTCTTAATGCCCAGCACTTCTTCCGGCACCCTTATCTTCATATCTTCCCTCACCTTCACCTGGCACCCGAGACGCCAGTTATCGTTTATCTGCCTGCGGGTGAAAAACCCCACTTCCGTGGGCAGAATAGATCCTCCCCCTGAGTCGATCTGGCAACGGCACAATCCGCATGTTCCACCGCCACCACAGGCCGACGGAAGATACAGTTTTTCCTGTGCCAGTGTTGCCAGCAAGGTTGACCCCGGGTTAACCACAAGCTCTTTTTCTTCGTTGACAATAATCGTAACCTTGCCTTTCGGCGTAAGCTTTTCCTTTGCATACACCAGCATGGTGACCAGTAACAGGATAATCACCAGGAAGACAATAATGCTCAGCAGAATAATTAAACCTATACTCATATAATCAGAACTATTTCAGATGAAATCATATTTTAATGCCCATAAAACCCATAAATGCAATAGCCAGCAAGCCGGTGAGGATGAATGAAATGCCCAGTCCCTTCAACGGAGCAGGTATATCAGAATACCTTGTTTTTTCGCGAATAGCGGCCAGCAGAACAATGGCAAGAGCCCATCCGAAACCCGAACCAAAGGCATATACCGCTGCTTCTCCAATTGTAGCGTATTCACGTTCCTGCATAAACAGCGAAGCTCCGAGGATAGCGCAATTAACAGCTATAAGAGGCAAAAAGATCCCCAGCGCATGATACAATGCTGGTGAAAATTTCTCAATCACCATCTCGATAAGCTGAACCATGGCGGCGATGACGGCAATGAACAGCAGAAAACTCAGAAAGCTGAGGTCATAGCCGGCAAAAGCCGGACCCAGCCATTTCAATGCCCCGGCTTTAAGCAGGTAGTTTTCGAGCAGCCAGTTCACCGGGACGGTCACCGTAATAACAAAGATAACAGCAATGCCCAGTCCCAGGGATGTCTTCAGGGTTTTTGAAACAGCAAGATAAGAACACATGCCGAGAAAATAGGCAAAAACCATGTTGTCGATAAAGACATTCCTGACAAATAGATTGAACAAATTTTCCATAGTCTATACAATAATCCTGTTTCCTGTTTATTTTTCTATCAGTTTCCGGTTCCTGCTCCTTTGAACCCATATGATGATGCCCACTGTTATCAGGGCCATGGGGGGGAGTATCATCATGCCATTATCTTTATATCCAAACGCGTATAATGACTCCGGTATCACCTGATAGCCGAGCAGTGAACCGCTTCCAAGCAGTTCACGGAAGAAGGCAACAATGACCAGTATCATCCCGTAACCAAACCCGTTACCAATGCCATCGAGGAATGATTCCCATGGTTTATTGACCATGGCAAATGCTTCAAGCCTGCCCATGATAATGCAGTTGGTGATGATTAGCCCGACGAATACCGAAAGTTTCTTGCTGACATCGTATACAAAAGCTTTTAAAACCTGGTCGACAAGGATTACCAGTGTAGCAATAACAACCAGCTGAACAATAATCCTTATCCGCGGTGGAATTGTATTCCGCACAGATGCGATGATGAGGTTGGAGAGTGCTATCACAACGGTGACCGAAAGGGCCATGACGAGGGCCGGTTTCAACTGTACCGTTACCGCCAGCGCCGAACAGATGCCAAGGACCTGAACGGTTATAGGGTTTTCATCGTTTAACGGATTGGTCAGAAGTTTCCAGTTCTTTGATGTCATATGGTTATTCTTTTGCTGTTTTCAAATAGTTCTGATAGCTGACAAGACAGGTGTCGAGCATAGCTTCAACGCCTTTGCTGGTGATGGTGCCTCCTGATATGGCATCAACCTCATGAAGGGAAGCCTTATCAGCACCCCCCTTTACGACTTTCACCGGCGTGAACCGGCCTTCGGTGTCGAAGATGACCTTGTCCCGGAATGGTAACTGGAAGAAAGGCTGACTTATCTCTGCGCCAAGGCCGGGTGTCTCTCCTTTGTGATCAAATATAGCACCGTATATCTCTCTATATGGAATATAAAGAGCCGTATCACCTTCCTGACGCCGGTCTCTCATCAGCGATATATACCCCCACACAGGCCCCCACAAACCTTTGCCATAAACAGGTATAACCACAAAAAGACTGTCATTACGGGTGCATTCAAAAACGGGAAGATTCCTTTTGCCGGGAGCTTTTTTCAGCTCTTCCCGCAGGTTAACCGTAAAAGGATCAACATCTTCGATTATCTCTCCCTTGTTGTTAATCGTATAGCTGTCAGAGATATACTTATCGTATAATGATTGTACATTCTCACGTGTGGAAGAAATCCTCACCGAGGCAAGGATGTTCTGTTTCTTCTCAATCTCTATATTACGGTCCTGTGCAGGCTTCAGAGCCGTTGCTGCCAGGGCAAGCAACGTTGCCACCACAATGACGATGACGGAAGAATAGATAAAAGTATAGCTGTTGCTCTGAACATTCATGATCCTTCGGATTTATTGTTTATTCAACTTCACGGATTCATTTTTAAGGCGGCGCAGGCGTCTTTTTACATTGGCCTCAACAATATAATAATCGATAAGCGGGGCGAAGACGTTCATCAGCAGTATGGCCAGCATCATCCCTTCGGGATAGGCAGGATTCAGCACACGGATGAGGATGGCCAGCATGCCGGTCAGGAAGCCATATATCCACTTACCCTTCTCGGTTTGTGAAGCGGTAACCGGATCGGTAGCCATGAAAACGGCTCCGAAGGCAAAGCCCCCGTATAGCAAATGCTTATACGCCGGCAATTCCATGTAGGCGTTAGCAGAGAATGCGTTTAACAACCATCCCATGACAAGGCCGCCAAAAAAGGTTGAGATTATGATCTTCCAGCTGCCCACACCGGTATAGATTAAAATAAGAGCACCTATCAGGATAGCCAGCTTGGAGGTCTCACCGATGGAGCCCGGGATAAAACCAAGAAAAGCATCAATATCAGTGGGCAGCTTTAAAGCAACATCACTGAAAGCAGTCTTTTCGGGCACAGACTGCAGCAGATGGCCCAAGGCTGTAGCACCGCTTGTCGTATCCAAACCTGCTTCGTTCATACCGGAAATCCATACCTTATCGCCTGTCATATCGGCCGGGTAAGCAAAGAAAAGAAAAGCCCTTGCCGTAAGGGCCGGATTGAGTATATTCATGCCGGTGCCGCCAAAAACTTCCTTGCCGATGATAACAGCAAATGCCGTGGCCACAGCCACCATCCACAGCGAAATGTTAACAGGCACGATAAGGGGAATAAGCATGCCTGTCACCAGGAAGCCTTCGTTGACCTCATGGCCCCTGATCTGGGCAAAGGTAAACTCAATGGCAAGCCCTGTAACATATGATACCACTATGATGGGAAAAACCTTCAGGAAACCGAAGCCGAATATCTGCCAGAATGTTTTGCTTTCACTGCTAAGACTGAAATGAAGGTGACCGACATTATACATGCCAAATAACAAGGCAGGGATCATGGCAATCACAACCAGTGCCATCATACGTTTCATGTCGAAGCTGTCGCGAATATGGGAGCCATTTTGTGTAACCTTACCGGGGACTAAAAGAAAAGTCTCGAATGCCTCAAACGTTGCACTCAGCTTCTCAAATTTACCGCCTTTCGAAAAATGAGGTTTGATATTATCGATAGTCCTCCTCAGAAAATTCATGCAATACAGTTATTAATGGTTAATGTCAGCTCATTTCTTTGATCATCATGTCAAGGCCATTTCTTACAAGAGCCTGTATCTCAGTTTTTGACGGACATACAAACTCACACAACGCAAAATCTTCTTCAGCAACTTCATAAATACCCAGCCTTTCCATAAGGTCAATATCTTCAATAAGGATGGCTTTAAAAAGCTGCATGGGATAAATATCCATGGGCAATACTCTTTCATAAATGCCGGTGGCAACAAATGCCCTGTGCCCGCCATGCATATTGGTATTCACCCTGAACTCACGCCGCGGAGTAAGCCAGGAAAAAAAAGTGCGTGAAAAACTGAGTTTCCCGAATCCTGGCATGGCCCAGCCTAATAATTCACGTTCGAATCCTTCAGGTATCACGGTCACCTGCGAATCATAATAGCCGATATAGCCGTTAGGGTCAGCCTTTGTTCCGGTAAGCACATTGCCACTGATGTATCGATGCCGGCCTTCGTTAACATTATGGTCTGTAATACTTCTTATGCAGGCCCCGCTTATAAGCTTGTAATACCGGGCTTTGACAACCTCCGAACCGGTCAGGACCACAACCTTTGAAGCATCATAAATACCATTCATGAACAATCGTCCGATCATAACAACCTCCTGCGGACCAACACACCACACCACTTCGCCTTTGTTAACAGGATCAAGCCGGTGAATCTGCACGCCAACATTGCCCGCCGGATGAGGCCCCCTGAAATAATTGACCTGCGCATTCCGGGCTTTTGAAAAAGCTGATGAAGCCGGATATTCATCGCTTACGTTGATATGAACCTTGCCGGCTGTAAGTCTCGATAATGCGTCAACACCATACTGAAACTCCTTTTCAGAGCCCTGGATAAGAAAATCATAATCAGGCGCAAGAGGTGCTGTATCAAAAGCCGATATGAAAATTGATTTCGGTGTATCGGAAGGATTGGCAATGATATTGTAAGGCCTTTGTTTAACAGCAGGCCAGAGTCCGCTGGAAAGAAGGTTGGAAATAATGGTATCGCGGTCCAGGTCTGCAGGATCTCCCTTTGTAAACTTTTCATACTTTTGATCAGGCGTAGGCTTTATCTCTACTTCCTGAATAACACGCCGTTCGCCACGGATGATGGAGGTGACGGTTCCACTTACAGGCGATGTAAACTTAATGGCCGGATTACCCTTATCATGAAACAAAACCGATCCGGCTTTAACCACATCGCCCTCTTTAACCTCCAGCTTAGGAACAACCAAATGGAAATCCAACGGTTTTACCGCATAAAGATCAGCAAGTTCAGCCTTAATAAATATCTTTTCGGCTTTCCCCTTCAGGTTAAGATCCAAACCCTTTTTGGTTTTATACACTTGCGGCATTATTGTTGCGTTTTTATTAAACGATAAAATTAAATATTTTTGAAAAAGTTAAAAGAAGAACTGAAGATTTCTTTGTATATTTCTTAATATAATAATAATCAGCAATATAGTAAACATGAAAAACCGGTTGTATTATGTTTTTTTAGGAACAGTAGTGCTTGTTTGCCCGTTAACATCTGACAAAAGCATTTATTCAGCACAGAACAGCGCCGTTCCGGTAAAATATGAAAATCAGGTACCGGATATAAATATCAAAACCATTATCCTGCACAAAGAAGGAACACCTTTAACCCTGCCTGCCATTAACCTGAATGCAGGAGAAAAACTTGAACTTCATTTTGATGACCTTTCAGCTCAACAGCGTTCTTTTTCTTATACGCTTATTCACTGTAACAAAGAATGGGAACAGTCGGCTCTTGAACAACAGGAATACCTCGACGGATACGGCTCAGGTCGTATTGAAATCACCAGCACTTCATTTAATACAACTTACAATTACTTCCATCACAGCATTGTTTTTCCCGTTGAAGAAGCATACCCCCGGATAAGCGGGAATTATGCACTGGTGGTGTACGAGAACGATAATCCTGAAGATGTTGTTTTGGTCAGACAATTTTATGTTCACGAATCGCTTGTCACCGTTGAAGCATCATGTATACAGCCCTCCGGCGAAAAATACGGGACTGGACAGGAAATTGAATGCAGCCTGAATCACGAGGGTTATTCAATCATCAACCCCGACAGCGACATTACAATACTGATCAGGCAAAATATGAACAGCAGGTCGGATATAAAAATAACCAAACCCCGTTTCATCGGACCGGCAACTATAAATTACGGGGGACGCAACGAAATCATCTTTGACGGTGGCAATGAATTCAGGTATTTCGATATCAAAAGCATGAAATATGAAGCCGAAAATATCACCAGCATTGATTTTCAGAAACCATACTATCATGTGTTTCTGAAGACAGGTGAGTCAAGGGCCTTTGATCCTTATTTTACACAGCAGGATATCAACGGCAGGTTTTATATTGAAACGGAAGGATCAGAGGACAGGCATAAGGAAGCCGATTATGTGGTTGTGCATTTTTCACTGTCTGCCCAGATCCCCTTCACTGATGGTGAAGTATACATAACCGGTGCACTGTGTGAAGGCTTCCCGGAGGACGATTTCAGAATGTCTTTTAATCCGGATAAGCGTCAATACGAAAAAGCTTTACTGCTGAAGCAGGGATTTTACAATTATATGTTCGTATACTGCCCGAAAGGATCAGAAACATGTGATATGGGTTACCTTGAAGGCAATCATTATGAAACCGCGAATGAATATGTGGTTTTTGTTTACCATTATGATTCCTCCTGGGATTATGACCGGCTTATAGCCATAAAGCAGTTCCGGTCGAAATGAATGTAGATCGCCCGGTTCGGCTGTAAAAGGCAGAATTTTACGCAGAGAATCCGCTTTTCTTTATATCTTTATTACATTCACTCAATCATTAAATGACCATGAAAAAGATTTTGCCGTTGTTGCTGCTGATATTTGCAGTTATTTCAACCACACACGCACAGGATGATCCTTTACTGAAAGGACTTGATGCCATCTCAGAACAAGCCGTTAAAGCCCAGCTTGATTTTCTGGCATCTGACTGGATGGAAGGCCGTGAAACAGGTGAAAAGGGAATTGACATGGCTGCAGATTATATCGCTTCCATGTTTCAGGTATATGGCCTTCAGCCCGGGGAAAACACAAAAAAGCATTTCGGCAGGGCCGATCTTTATGATATGCGCAGCATAAATGCTTCCGCTAACAGTTATTTCCAGGAATTTGCACTGATGCGGTCCTCACAGTCAGATGATCATGCGCTAGCCGTCATCACCGGGACAGGCGGCGGGAAAAAGATCACACATTTCGGTTATAAAAATGATTTCACCTTTGCGAGACAGCCGGTTATAAGCCAGGAAGGCGAATTTTCCGTTGTCTTTGCCGGGTATGGCCTGGTAAATGAGGAACAACACTATGACGATTACAAAGGTATAAACGTTAAGGGGAAAGTCGTGCTCAGGCTGGTTGGATATCCGGGCCATCGCGATACGACCTCTGAGGCATATCACAAATTCCATCCGGCCGGGAACGAGTGGACCAAATACCGCGATGAAATGGACCGGAATAACCTGGCCATGACAAAAGGCGCTGTTGCCGTTATAATGGTGTATACAGTGAAAGATATTACACAAAGGTTCGCCGTGAATGTGTTCCGGTATAATTATGATGATTATGAAGGGGATGTGCCAAAACCCGCTGCCAAAAGCCGGATATTTCTGCCCGATGATACCCTTACAGGGTGCATTCCGGCCTTTGTCGCATCTCTTCGTATGGCCAATGAGTTAACAGCCGGAACTAAAATAAGCCTTGAAGCTTTTGAGAGACAGGCCTGTGAAACCATGAAACCCGGGTCAAAGGATCTCAGTAATAAAAAGATATGGCTCAGGTCAACAGTAAACACCGAAGTTATTAAGGCAAAGAATATTCTGGGCATGATTGAAGGTGAAAATCCAAATGAAGTAGTGATCGTTGGAGGTCATTATGACCACCTGGGCAAACATAACGGTTATATTTACAATGGCTCCGACGACAATGCTTCGGGTACGGTGGCTGTGATGACCATTGCCAGGGCTTGTATGGCCATGGGTGTAAAGCCCCGGCGAACCATAATCTTTGCCGCATGGACGGCTGAGGAAAAAGGGCTGTTTGGATCAGAGTACTTTGCTGACCACCCGCCGGCCGGAAAAATAGTAAGCTATCTCAACTATGACATGATCTCACGCAATGCCAAAGATGATCCGGCAGGTGTTAATTGCTCCATGACTTATACACAGCGGTGTAAAGTGCTGGAAGATATCAGCCGGAAATACAATGAGCAATATGCGCTTGGACTTCAGGTTAAATACAAACCCAGGGAAAAACCATCGGGCGGAAGTGACCATAACGCTTTTGTAAAAAAAGATATCCCCATATTTTATTATATGGCCGGTGGTCATGAAGATTATCATAAACCACAGGACCATTCAAGCAAGGCAAACATTGCAAAAATGACCAACATCATCCGGCTCGGTTTTCTGGGTGTGTGGGACATTGCGAACAGGGAGGTGTTTCCATAATACCAAAAAACATTCATCTAATCCACCCCCTTAATCCCCCGCCAGCGGCATAGCCGTCAAGCTAATTGATGCCGTCTGCAGGTGAATTAAGTGATTGAAACATTCAATAATTCAACCCCGCCTGATTAACGGTCAGGCTCTGCAAAAAAGTACGAGCTTAATGCAAAAACGATCCTATGTTTATAGAACATTTTGCGCACAGGATATACGACCCCGGCCGGGGTCGAATGTTTCTTCCTAAAAAGGCTTTTCTAAATATGCAAATCCTCCGGATTTGACCATATAAACATGTTTTCAACCTTTCCCCCGACAAAAAGAAATTTCCGTGAATATTGAAAATTACAACCCCATTGAATTGAAATCTATTTAATAACCATGTTTTAGCTTGACGGCTATGCCGCCAGCGGGGGACAGTGCACATGCTATCCTTATGCCAGGAGTCAGAATTATTCGCTTTTTTTTATTCAGGACAATACT
>JAFGTR010000087.1 GCA_016934055.1 Bacteroidales bacterium
GCAAGAATTTCAAATGATGTAATCGCGTAAACGGCCATGGATATCAATAATGCTTAATTTACGAATATCGATGAGACATTGCTAAAGATTTTCCTCTGAATCCGTTTACGCTAAAGGCAAGCCCCCTCATTGAAATTCTAAGCATTGCAACATTCACAGCCCACCCTGGCTTTGCGTTTTGGCTTGCCTGTGCAGCGCTCATATCTGAAAATCATTTTGATTCTATCTGTCATATAATTCATACTGCACAATTATCCAGGTACGAATTATTATGATGAACCCATAAGAAAAGCAAAGGTTAGAACAATATGACAAAATCAGATGTTGAAATAACATCAGAATAAATTCCATTTGATATCTTTGCATTTCATTGATTTACATGATTCATGAAGGTTGCCCTGCTGCTGTCTATACTGCTGCAAATTACCGCAGCCGGTGTTGCGCTTGGTTTAACGCGTAAAACCAAATACAACATAAGCTGGGTTTTTTTGTCAATTGCCTTTTTGTTAATGGCTATACGCAGGATCATTGATTTGATACCGGTCTATTTCAAAGAACTTGAAGCGGAAATGTCTTTGCTTGACAGATTACTGGGTATTATTACATCAGTTTTTCTGCTGGCCGGTGTTATTTTTATTCAGCAATTATTCCGGTATCTCAAACGCATTGATGATATACGGTTTGAATCAGAAAGTAAAGTTTTACAGGCTGTTATGGAAACAGAAGAAAGAGAAAGAAGGCAATTAGCCAAGGATTTACATGACGGACTGGGACCTTTGCTGTCAAATATAAAAATGTCAGTTTCTGCCATTGATAAAACTGCTTTAGATGATTTTAATAAAGATGTCATTAACAACATCCATACTTTGATAAACGAATCCATTATTTCGTTGAAAGAAACATCAAATAATTTAAGTCCTCATATTCTGGAAAGCTTTGGCCTTGCAAGCGCTTTGGAGTCTTTTATAGAAAGAATAAACACTCTGGGCGGGATTGAGATATCCTTCAGCCACAATATTGAAAACCTTCGTTTTGAAACACAGACTGAGATCAATGTTTATCGCGTTATCTGTGAACTATTCCATAATACTTTCAAACATGCCAGGGCGGAAAAAATTTCATTAATGATTCACTATGCTGACAACCGGTTTGTGGCTCAGTATTTTGATGATGGTATTGGTTTTGAAAATGATGGTTTGCTGAATAAGCACGGCATGGGTATTTCTAATATGAGTTCACGTCTGAAAACAATAAACGGAAGCATTGAATTTAAAAGGATTAAACCAAAGGGTATGATGACAAATATTGTTCTGAAAACCATGACCATAGACAATAAGCATGGAAAAGGTTAATATATATCTTGTTGATGATCATAAATTATTCAGGGAAGGCCTTAAACTGCTTTTGAAAAACCTTGATGAGGTTAACGAAATATGGGAAGCTGCAAACGGCGATGAATTTCTGAATGATCTGAAAGACAGGAATCCTGATCTTGTACTCATGGATATTGAAATGCCTGTATTGAATGGTATTGATGCCACCAGACGGGCGCTTTCCCAATACCCGGACATGAAGATCATTGCCCTTTCTATGTATGGTGACGAGGAATATTTTCAGCAAATCATTGAAGCCGGAGCCTGTGGCTTCCTGATGAAAAATTCTGATTTTTCAGAGGTGAAAAGGGCTGTTACCAATGTTCTTCAAGGTAACAATTATTTCACCGAGGAAATTTTATACAGGTTGATCAGTAAATTTAAAGCAAAGCAGATTTTACAGGCAGAAAATGAAGTGACTTTATCGGACAGGGAAAGAGAAGTATTGGTATTGATATGCAAGGGTTTATCAAATCAGGAAATAGCAGACAAACTGTTTATCAGCAAGCGGACTGTAGACCATCACAGAGCCAGCCTCATGACCAAAACAAATACAAATAATGCAGCCAGTCTTGTTGTCTACGCCGTTAAAAACAAGCTGGTGGAAATTTGAAGTTACTTCCAGATATAGGCTATAGCCGTTTCTTTGTCACCTTTGGCAAGGGATGACCTCATCTCATAAACAGGTTCTTTGCAATTCGCCATTTCAACAGCTTTTAAAACCCATCCGGCTATACGGTATTCAAGTGCTTCATCAATGCCTTCAAAATCAATAATTTTAAGGATTGCTGAATTGGAATTCACCACTTCAACTTCTATTTTGCTGGGCTGATAGAAGGTGGTGAATATTTTTGAAGCGCGCTGAATAAGATAGGTTGGTGATGCCACCAGAAGAAATACTTTGTAAAAGCCTTTCAACGCTACTTCAGCGCTGTATTTTCCTATTTCTTCCCCGCCTTTTTTAGGATCGCCGGGGTAAAACATCTCAATCGCCTTATTAATAGGACATGTGTAGGCATCATCAAGAGGATACCATCCTGTGGCATCGAGAGCAGTTTCATACAATGCTTTTGACTTGTCAGGAAGTGAATTAAACCAATCTTTATACCTATCCGGAAATCTTGTTTTAATAAAATCCCGCGTTGTTTTAATTGCAGTGCCTTTAACTTCCATGTTGATTGTTTTAAACAAATTAACTAAAAAAATATTAAAGTTGAAACAGATTTCGGAAATTGTTCATGAATGCTTGATTGTTAATAAGTTGTTGATTTACTTTATGGAGATAGACAGAATTTGCTCTAACTTTATACAAACATATAAACAGAACCGGGCTATTATGAACTATTTTAAGGAAACACTGTCACTTGAAGAGCTGAAATCAAACTATCGCAGGCTTGTCATGATTTATCATCCCGATGTCGGTGGAAACGTTAAAGATATGCAAAGGCTCAATGCTGAATATAAATACCTTAATGAAAGCTTTAGAACCCCACCAAAGTCCTTAAAAGAGGTAAGGATTGGTAATACTGTTTATGTCAACAACAGCCGGTGTATTGTAACGGCCGTTGAAAAAAACATATTTAAAGTTAAATCTCTGAAAACCAAAAAAGAAGCTTATTTCAGCAAATCAACAGGTTATGCGATGCTGAATTATAAATTAAGGGCAAGCCTGTCTGTCAATTAATCCACAATTATTTAAGATCAGTTTTCCTTTGCATTGGTGCTTTGCAGTCGGGTTACACGGTAAACGCCTTTTATGGCAGAAAGCCGTGCAATCAAAGAGTCGAGATGCTGTGTGTCTTTTACGGTGATCTTTAAACGGCTTGTGAAAATGCCGTCCGAACTTTCCATATTGATGGATTGAAGGTTTATCTTCAGGTCTTTTGCAAAAACATTGGAAATGCTGTTCAATATGGCTGGATCATGTTTGCCTTCCATGGTTATCTCAACCGGAAACAAAGTATCTTTGGCCGATGTTTTCCATCGTGCTTTAACCACACGGTATCCGAACCTTGAAATCAATTGTGCGGCATTGGGACAATTCTGACGATGTATTTTAATGCCCTCTCCCACTGTCACAAAACCGAAGATTTTGTCGCCGAAAATCGGATTGCAGCATTTAGCCAGTTTATAATCAACTCTGGATACTTTATCATCGATGACCAGAAAATCATCCGATTTAAGGGCTTTTTCGAGATACTGAACAGAGGTTCTTTCAGCTTCAATAACCGGTTTTTCTTCCTGAGACTCTTTCTGTTCCGGCTCTGTCAGGAATTCTTTGATCTCTGCCAGATCAATTTTATCAGTGCTGATAAGATAATAAAGATCTTGTGCAATCTTTAGCTTATAATGCTTCATAAGTTTCCTGACGTTCTCGTCAGAGAAAGGAATTTTCCAGTTTTTTAAACGACGTTGAAGAATCTCTTTGCCATTTTCTGCAATCTTTACTTTTTCTTCATTGAGCTTAAACCTGATCTTTGTTTTTGCTTTCGAAGTAACAACGAAACCAAGCCAGTCAATTTTAGGATTCTGGTTTTTAGACGTCAGGATTTCCACCCTGTCACCATTCTGCAGAATATGCCTTATAGGAACATTCTTACCGTTTACTTTGGCACCGATGCAGGTTGAACCAAGTTGGGTATGGATGTCATAGGCAAAATCAAGCACTGTTGCACCAGCCGGAAATTTCCGAAGATCACCTTTTGGTGTGAAAACGAATATCTCTTTCGAATACAGGCTGAGTTTGAAATCATCAAGGAATTCTCTTGCATCCGGTTCCGGGGCTTCCAGCACTTCCCTGACTTTAGAGAGCCAGTCATCAAGGCCCTTTTCACTTTCAGTACCTTTATATTTCCAGTGAGCTGCCAGGCCCTTCTCAGCTATTTCATTCATCCGCCTGGTACGGATCTGAACTTCAACCCACCGGCCACCAGGACCAATAACAGTAGTATGAAGCGATTCATAGCCGTTGGTTTTCGGAACAGATATCCAATCCCTTAAACGCAAAGGATTGGGTTGATAAATATCCGTTACCGTCGAATAAACCTGCCAGCAATCAGCCTTTTCATTGCGATGTTCACTGTTAAGAATGATCCTTATGGCAAAGAGATCATATATATCTTCAAAGTCGGTATTCTTATTCTTCATCTTGTGCCAGATTGAATGGATAGACTTTGGTCTGCCCCGGATCTCAAAATCAAAACCCTGCTCTTTCAGTGATTTCTGTATGGGTTTGATAAAATTATAAATGAATTGCCTGCGACTGCGCATTGTCTCAGCCAGCTTACGGGCAATAAGGTCATAGGTTTCGCGGTTCGAATATTTCAAGGAGATATCTTCCATCTCTGATTTGATCAGGTATAAACCCAGGCGATGCGCCAGCGGAGCATAAAGATAAGAGGCTTCCTCAGCCAGAATGGTTTGTTTTTCCTGTGGAAGCGTTTTCATATTGCGCATAAGATAAAGCCGTTCCGCAAGTTTGATAAGAATAACCCTGACATCACCGGCAAGGTTAAGCAAAAGACTCCCGAAGTTTTCAGCCTGGGGAGCCAGCTCCTGTTCATCCAGCCGTTTTATGGAATTCAATCCTGATACGATGCCGGCAACCTGATGTCCCCATTTTTTCTCAATACCCTTTAATGAAAAATCTTTTTCGGAAAAAGCAGACTGAAGAAATAATCCGGTAATTGAAGTAACACCCAGGCCAATCTCTGTTAAAGCAATTGTGGATATTTTCAGTACTGAGTCAACAATATAACTATCAGTACTGTCTTTTTTATCCCTGAGTGATTCAAGCATAAAGATAAAAGCCTCCTTCAGAACACCAGGATCTTTTATTTCCCTGTGTTTTCGTATGGTTCTCAGAAGAATTCCATACCGGTGCCTCATTAATGAAATATAGTCATTACCGGATGGTTGCATGAAATTACGGTTAATTATGATGGCCATGCAAAGTTAACCATTTGAGTTTTATCATTAGAGGGTAATTGTGTAATTTTATTTTTAATAATCCTTCGGCAAATGCAATCTAAAAATGCTCAAACCTCTTCTCCGGGAATAAAACATGTTTACGGACAGGTTTTTACTTTGGGGCTTACAGCCATGCTCGTTCAAATTGTCATGCTGCGGGAATTCATGTTTGTATTTGGTGGCAATGAACTTATTATTGGCGTTATTCTTTCCAACTGGATGGTGCTGACCGGTGCAGGTGCGTTTGCCGGAAAAAAAGCCATAAACATCAAAAATACCAACCGTTTTTCTCGTTCGGCCATGATCCTGCTGGGCTGGATTCCTGCTATACTCCTGTTTGTTATTGAATTTTTCCGTAATCAGGTGTTTAAGCCAGGCATTGAGGTTGGTTTTTTTCAAATCATGATCAGTGCTGCTGTTATTATAACACCTTTTTGCCTGTTATCGGGTTTTCTGTTTACTTATTTATCAGGTATTGTCAGTCATTACAACCAAAAAATACCGGCTGAAAAGACCTATGCCATTGAATCAGCGGGAAGCCTTACGGCAGGAATACTGGCAAGCTTTTTACTCTTCTTTCTGTTCTCGAATTTTCAGATCATGATCCTTCTTCCGTTGTGCACATGTTTGTTACTGATATTTCCACTTCATATAAACGAAACCAGACCATTGAATATCATTATTGTAATTATTAATCTGATTTTGATATCATTGCTTTTTGTCATGAAAGCGGATTATCATCTTAAATCTGTTTTATTTCCCAATCAGGAGATTCTTCTTTTCAGAGATACGCCATACGGAAACCTGGCCGTGACGAAAAGTGCTGACCAGCTTAACATATTTGACAACGGCAAATTGCTTTTTTCTACTGATAACCAGATCGCCAATGAAGAAGCTGTTCATTATGCCATGGCACAACATCCGGATCCCCGTGATATTTTGCTTGTTTCAGGAGGTATATCAGGTATTACAGATGAAATAACTAAGTATAATGTTGATCATATTGATTATGTTGAAATCAATCCCTTTATTTTCAACATTGGAAAGCAATATACCCGATCATTGGAGGATGCCCGTATTCATCTGATCAGACAGGATGCACGTATGTTCATTAGAAAAGCCACGAAGGCTTATGATGTTATTCTTATCAATTTACCAGAACCTTCCACAGCACAGCTGAATCGTTACTATACCCTTGAATTTATGCAGCAGATCAGCAGGATCATGAAGGATAACTGCATAGTGGTTTTGAATATGCCCTCTACTGCTAACTATATAAGTGACGAAGCCATCAGTTTGAATTCAGTGATTTATAATACATGTAAGGAAATTTTCAGGCATGTTTTGATTATTCCGGGAGAAAAAAACTATTACCTGGCCTCCGATAAACCTCTAAAATTTAATATTTCACAAAATATTGTTAATAAAAATATTAAGAATGATTACCTTAATCAATACTATATTGATACCTTATCTTTGCAGGAACGTTCGGATTATCTGCTGAAACATCTGGATTCTGAAGCTGAGATAAACAGGGATTTTAAACCTGTTTCATATTTCTATTACCTCAATTACTGGCTGAGTCAGTTTAATCAGGGAGAAAACCTGTTGTGGATAATTTTCTCATTACTCATTATACTTTTGGTTATTGCCACTGTATTATTAAAACCTGTAACATCGGCTCTTATGATCACCGGTTTCTCAGCCTCATCCCTTGAAATTGTTCTTTTGCTTTCACTTCAGATCCTTTCCGGATATATTTATCAGGTCATCGGAGTTTGTATGGCTGTTTTTATGGGAGGTCTGGCATTAGGAGCAGTAAGCCGTATGTTGGTATTCCGTAATATTAGTACAAAACAGTTTGTTATGCTTCTGACCTTTGAAGGAATTCTGGCTGTAATTATACCAGCTTTTCTCGTTATACCCATTATCCAGTCAGGTATTGTCTATGCTCTGCTGGCTGTTTTATTGCTCTTATTTGGCATTGCTTTTATTGCAGGTGTGTTGTTCTCTATGGCTGTTCATCTGAGAAGAGGAGGACTTACCGATAATGTGGCTGCCTTATATAGTGCCGATCTTATTGGTTCTGCTCTGGGGGCATTCCTGACATCTGTTTTTCTGATCCCGTTGCTGGGTGTCATGACCACTTCTTATCTTATCGGCGGACTTCTTCTTGTATATGCACTGAATCTTATATTCAGACGAAAACATTCTTACTGATTACCGGCCGAAATGAATGGCATTTACCGTGCAAACTCAATGCGTTTTTTGTAATTTTGTGTCAGATGCTTTGAACCTGATCTTACAGATCTTTATTTGAAAAACATTTCGACTATATTAATCATGAGATTGGCAAAGCCTTGTGTACATTTACGCTGATAGGTTTTAAAACAATGCATTAAGATGAAAAAGAGAGCTTTCATAAAAACCAGTTTGTTGGGTATAGGTGGAGCCTATTGCATGATGAAGACAACAGACCTTTTTTCATCATCACTGTTTGCTTTGCCTTCCGCAAAGAATAAAGGGCCGGCAAAATTAAACAACCGGTTCATGAAAGAGGCTATGTTTTATTCTTCCACCCCGGTGGGTGTTAAATGTCTGATTTGTCCCAACGGTTGCTCACTGAAAGAAGGTGAAGTTGGTGACTGCCGCAACAGGATGAATATTAAAGGGAAATTGTATTCAATTGCTTATGGAAATCCTTGTGCCGTGCATGTTGACCCCATAGAAAAAAAACCATTATTCAATTTTCTTCCCGGAACACGCAGTTATTCCATTGCCACGGCAGGTTGCAACCTGTCATGCCTCAACTGTCAGAATTGGGAGATATCGCAGGCCAGTCCGCTTGAAACGAGGAATTATGACCTGATGCCACAAAGGGTTGTAGAGGAAGCCATAAACCATAAATGTGCGTCCATTGCCTATACTTATTCAGAACCTGTTACCTTCTACGAGTATACATATGACACATCTAAAATTGCACGTTCAAAGGGAATTAAAAACATAATTGTATCAGCAGGCTATATTAACGAAAAACCCCTGCGTGAACTTGCCAAATACATTGATGCTGCCAACATTGACCTGAAATCCTTCAGTGATGAGATTTATATGAAACTAAACGGAGGAACATTGCAGCCTGTGCTCAGAACACTGAAAGTTCTTAAAGAAATGAATGTCTGGCTGGAAATTACCAACCTTGTTATTCCAAGCTGGACAGATGATTTTAGCATGATAGCACAAATGTGTAAATGGCTTCATGATAATGGTTTTGATGACACACCTTTACATTTCAGTCGTTTTCACCCTCAGTACAAACTTACACAGTTGCCAGCCACACCACTCAGTACTTTACTAAAAAGCCGTGATATTGCCAGAAAGGCCGGATTGAAATATGTATACATTGGAAATGCACCAGGTTTGAATTCTGAAAACACCATTTGCCCGAAATGCGGGAAAATAGTGGTTGAGAGAAAGGGATTCAGTATCATTACCAATAATATTGTTAATACAAGATGTAAATTCTGCAATACACCAATTGCAGGCGTTTGGCAGTAAGTATGGACAGCCTGCCTGTCAGTAGACAGGTCCACAATCCACAGTCGACGGTAATTGTCCTGAACCGCCAAATGCTCAAACCTGCTTGATGGCAGGCAGGCCTTCAAACCTTCAAATTTTCAAACCTGTAAATCTGTTAATCAGGAATATTTCAACAGATTACACCTTCAATTTCGCCACTCACCGAATACTGTCAGCTGTTTACCGATTCAGGTTTTATTCATGTACGGAAGGTTGTAGTTTTGTCTGGACAATAAAAACAAAAAAGTGTTAAAAAAAGTGAATTTTAGTTCTTTTAGTTTCGAACTAAAAAAACTTATTTTATCTTTGCGGCTTAAAAAAACAAAAAAATGACTTCAGAAGAAAGAATTAAACGGCAGAAAGAACTGATTGAGGCCATGGGCACCTACTTTGATAAAGATGGTTTTCAGCCTGTTGCCGGACGTATTTTAGGCCTGCTTATCATCATGGACAAAGAACGTTTCACGTTCGATGAAATTGTTGAAGAGCTGCAAATAAGCAAAAGTTCAGCGAGCAATGCCATACGAATGCTTGAGATTCGCAATTTCATTGAATATATCACCAAACCGGGAGACCGAAAAAGGTATTTCCAGATCAGGAAATTTGACAAGTTTTCCTTGATTGACGAACACAAAACCAAGCTCAAGACAACATGTGACTACCTGCAGGCTGTGCTGGAACTCAAAGCAAACAAAGAAGCTGAAAATGCTGTATTTATAAAAAACATGATTGATATGCTGATTTTTTTCCTGGATAAGTTTGATGAATTGAAGAAAGAATATATAAACAGGCCATAAAGCAAAAGTAAATCAGTTCTGTTAGTTAAGAATTAAAAGAACCAATCATTATCAAATAATTAAACGCAAAATGAGTGTAATTAAATTGTTTTTTCTGGGAAGCCTCATCATGGCTGGGAACAACCTCAATGCACAGGAGGAACCTTTCAGGCTGACATTGGCACAGGCCCGTGAATATGCCCTTCAGCATAATAAGAAATTATTGAATGACAGGGATCAATCTGTTTCATCCAAGGAGATGGTCAGGGAATCTATAGCCCAGGGATTACCGCAGATAAACGGTACACTGGATTATATGACATATTTTAATTATGAGTTTGAGTTCAGTATGGGGGGCGGATCAGCGGAACCTGACATTGATTATACCTTGCTTGATGCCGGTGATTTACAGGTTTTAAGTGCCATTGGTCAAATGTTCAGCTCCGAACCCATTATTATGGATGACCAGTTTTCAGGAAATATCCAGGTTTCACAGCTGATATTCAGCGGTCAGTATATAGCCGGTATACAGGCAGCAAAAATAGCGCGCAGGCTTGCCGATCAAAGTGTGGTAGCAAGTGAACTCGATATTAAGGAAAATGTTACCAATTCATATTTCGTTATCCTCACAACCGAACAAACACTTCTCATCCTGGCAGAGAATCTTGATAATCTGAATGAAATACAAAAGCACACCCAGAATCTTTACATGGCGGGCGTAGCTGAGGAGACCGATGTCGATCAGTTGAAGATTACTGTCAGCCAGCTCAAAAACACACAGAAATCACTTGAAAGGATGAATCAGCTGAACTATAATATGCTGAAGTTTCAGCTTGGCGTTGCTCCTGACGCCAACATTGTGCTGGCTGATGACCTCGAGCGGGTTATGGAGTTCATTGACAGTGAGGCAGCGCTGTCAACCGACTATGACATAACCCGAAATATCAATTATACCCTGGTTGAATCACAGGTTGAACTGAATGAAAAACTGCTAAGCATTCAGAATATGTCATATCTGCCTACGGTGGCGGGATATTATAATTATACAAGGAAGTTCATTACAACGGCATTTGATCTTACGCCCAATCATCTGGCAGGTTTTAATGTATCAGTCCCGATATTCTCAGGTGGCATGAGAAGAGCCCAGGTTGCCCAGGCTAAAATTGATCTGAACATAGCCAGACGCAATCGTGAAATAGTGAAAGACCAGCTTGAGACATTGCAGAGACAATTGTTGTTTAACTACCAGAATGCATTGGAAAACTTCAATACGCAAAAGGAGAATGTCGCTATTGCCGGACGTGTGTACAAAAGCATACAAAATAAATACCAGCAGGGTTTGGCATCCAGCCTCGATCTGACACAGGCGAACAGCAATTACTTAAATGCCGAGAACAATTACATGTCAGCGGTATTGACTTTGCTTCAGGCACAAATTTCACTGGACAAACTGTATAATAAATTGTAATGATGAAAACCATAAAATTGAATATAATGAAACGTCTTTCTTTAATCTTAATTGTGGTAACCGTTTTTTTTGCCTCATGCAATAAAAGCACACAGACAGAAACGAGTGTTACCGATACTGACACGACTGTTTACCGTGTAAAAACCATGTTGCTTGAAAAGCAATCGGTTGCTCAGAAAGTAGATAACACAGCTAGTCTGATGGCCTATGAGGAGATCCATTATGCTCCGGCTTCTCCGGGCCGGATTGAGGAGATTAACGTTGAAGTTGGCAGCCGTGTATCTAAAGGCGATGTTATTGCCCGTATGGAAAGGACACAGCTTATCCAGGCCAGTGAACAACTGCAAAATGCCCGTTCTAATTTTGAACGTATGGATACCTTGTATAAACTGAATAGTATATCTGAACAGCAATACGAAGCTGCAAAAACACAGTATGAAGTGATTAAATCGAATGTGGATTTCCTGACCCGTAACACAACGCTTGTATCTCCCATTAACGGAATCGTTACAGGCAAATATTTTGAAAGCGGCGAGCTCTATTCAGGTGCACCAAATACGGCTGCAGGCAAAGCTGCTGTTGTCACGCTCATGCAGATCAATCCGCTTAAAGCAACAGTCAACATTTCAGAAAGATATTATCCGATGCTTAAAAAAGGGATGAAAGCTTCTGTGAAAGTTGACATATATCCACAGCGGAATTTCCGTGGTGAGGTTTTCAGGGGCTACCCTACCATAAGTCCGGATACCCGCACATTTCCGGTTGAGATAGTCATCAGCAATCCCGATGAAGCAATACGTCCTGGCATGTTTGCAAGGGTTTCACTTGACCTGGGACAGACATTAGCATTGGTTATTCCGGCAACGGCGCTGGTAAAACAGGAGGGTACGAATGACCGTTATGTATTTCTGGCCAATGATGGCCACACTGCCCGTAAAATAAGGGTTGACATGGGTGAAAGATATGATGATAAGGTCGAGATTATTTCAGATAAGGTAAAAGAGGGCGATATGATCATTGTTTCAGGACAGGAAAAGCTGATGGACAATTCCTTAATTACAATTGTTCAGTGATATTGTTATAATTATTGAGTTTTAATCAAGCAACTAAAGAACAAAGATATGAGTATTTACGGAAGCTCTGTTAAAAAACCCATTACAACAATAATGGTTTTTGTGGCCATTGTTGTATTTGGTCTCTATTCCCTCGTAAAACTGCCCATCGATTTCTATCCCGAAATGGAACTCCCGGCCATAATGGTTTTTACACAATACCCGGGAGCAAATGCAACTGATGTGGAAAGAAACATTTCGGAACTGCTCGAAAGTGGTTTGAATACCGTTACCAATATCAAACAGGTTTATTCAACGTCACGTGATAATGTGTCAATTGTGACGCTTGAATTTGAATATGGAATCGATCTGGATGGCGCTGCCAACGACGTGAGGGATGCGTTATCCTTTTATTCAACTTATCTGCCTGAAGATGCTGAGGATCCTGTTATTTTTAAATTCAGTACTAATATGATGCCCATTCTTTTCTATGCGATAACGGCTGAAGAAAGTTATGCAGGTATCGAAGACCAGCTTGAAGAAAAACTGGTAAATCCGCTGAAACGTATTGAAGGCATCGGGAACATCAGTCTTGTGGGTGTTCCGACACGTGAAATCAGTGTCAATATAGATCCACGGAGGATGGAAGCCTACAACCTTACAATTGAACAAATTGGCAATGTATTGCGGGCAGAAAATCTCAACATGCCTTCGGGCATCATTGATATGGGTCAGATGAGTTATCCCTTGCGTATCCAGGGCGAATTCGAGGAAAGTGATCAGGTAAAGAATATTGTACTGGGCAATTTTCAGGGCAAAACCATTCGCGTGAAAGATGTGGCTACTGTAAATGATTCTATAAAGGAGATGACCATTGATGAAAAGATCAATGGCCGGACCGGCGTTCGGATGATTATACAGAAACAGTCAGGTGCCAACACAGTTAAAATTTCAAGACAGGTAAACAAAAAACTTGCCCAGCTGGAGACAACCCTGCCTGCTGATGTCAAAATAGCAACAATTTTTGATACCAGCGATTTTATTACCGATTCCATCAATAATCTGACCAAGACTTTACTGTTCGCTTTTCTTTTCGTTTCCCTTGTGGTGTTGTTCTTTCTCGGGCGCTGGCGTGCAACCCTGATCATTGTTCTGACAATTCCGATTTCGCTGATAGCAGCCTTCATATACCTGGGCATATCAGGCAATACAATCAATATCATTTCACTCTCCTCGTTGTCAATTGCCATAGGTATGGTAGTAGACGATGCCATCGTGGTCCTCGAGAATATTACAAAGCATGTAGAACGAGGCAGTACGCCAAGGGAAGCATCTATTTATGCCACGAATGAAGTATGGCTTGCAGTAATTGCTACCACACTTACAGTTGTGGCGGTATTTTTCCCGATGACAATGGCTTCGGGCCTCACCGGTGAAATGTTCAAACAGCTGGGATGGATCGTTACCATCACTGTTACCACTTCAACCCTGGCTGCCATTTCCTTCACACCCATGCTCAGTTCCAAGTTGCTGAAGCTTCAATCCAAAAGAAAACAAGCAGGCCGGTTTAGTCATGAGCGCATTGTAGTTCCCTGGCTTGATAAATTGGATAATTTTTATTCAAAAACACTCAACTGGTGCCTTCATCACAGGCTTACGGTTATCATAAGCGCTTTAGCCATCATTGTGGTTTCTGTTTTTCTTGCTGCCTTTTTTGTTAAAGCTGAGTTTATTCCTTCAGCTGATCAGGGACAGGTAACCGCCGAAATTGAATTGCAGGCCGGGGTCAGAGTTGATGAAACCGCCAAAATAGCGCGTGTGATTGATGCATATATCGAAAAGGAGATCCCTGAAAAGGACCTCGTTTCCACCTCATCGGGATATGATGAAGAAGCGGGCTTTTCTGCTCTGTTCGGAAATTCAGGTTCCAATGTCATCAGTATTACCATGTCTCTGGTTACAGTCTCTGAAAGAGAACGTTCCGATTTCGAAATTGCGGAACAATTACGGACTTATCTGGCAACCTTCCCTGAAATTGTTAAATACAATGTTATAACAGGCGGTTCAGACATGGGTATGGGAGGAAATACCGTAGATGTTGAAATATACGGATACGATTTCGACAAAACCACAGCGCTGGCCAATGAAATGGCCGAAAAGATTAAAAAGGTTGAAGGCGCCAGGGATGTTTCAATAAGCCGCGAAAAATCAAAACCTGAACTCAGGATCTCTCTCGATCAGGATAAAATGTCGGCCAGCGGTTTAAACACAGCCACCGTTTCAAACATGATACGAAATCGTGTATACGGTCTGACCGCTTCACAGTTTCGTGAATCGGGCAATGAATATGATATTGTCGTCAGGTTTGATGAAGATTTCAGAAATTCCATATCGGATATTGAAAATATCGCTATTCCCACACAAACTGGTTTTATCAGGCTTGGAGAGATCGGTACTGTAGATGAATACTGGTCGCCTCCCAACGTTGAAAGAAAACGGCGTGAAAGACTGGTCACTGTGTCCGCCACACCATATAAAGTGTCAATTGGTGAAATGTCCGGTAATATTAAAAAGGAAATTGCCGGGATTGATATCCCTGACGGGATTTCTGTTGAAGTGGGAGGAGCCTATGAAGATATGGCTGAATCTTTTGCTGATCTTTTCTTGTTACTTGTGGTGGGACTTGTTCTGGTATACCTGGTCATGGCCTCACAGTTTGAATCGCTTAAAATGCCCCTGATCATTATGGTATCGATTCCTTTCGCTTTCACAGGGGTTATTCTGGCCTTGCTGATCACACGCATTTCACTCAGTGTTATCGCTGCTCTTGGTGCCATCATGCTGATAGGTATTGTGGTGAAAAATGCGATTGTGCTGGTAGACTTTATTAATTTGTTACGTGACAGGGATTATGAACTGGATGATGCAATCCGCAGTGCAGGTCGTTCACGTTTACGCCCGGTTCTGATGACAACCATTACAACCATTCTGGGTATGCTCCCGCTGGCCCTGAGTACAGGTGAGGGTTCAGAAATATGGAAACCCATGGGCATTTCAGTCATCGGGGGGTTGTTATTTTCGACTGCCGTAACCCTGATCATTGTCCCCGTTATTTACAGAATTGTTGTAAGAAGAGCTGAAAGAAGAAAAGCCAGGGAAACGGAAGAACTTGAATTTATGGAAGTTTAATATTTATTGAATTATGAAAGCAATAATGATCGTATATAATCAGGCTCTTACAGAAAAGGTTGAGTATATGCTTGAGAAACTCAACATAAGAGGGTTCACACAATGGCCTACAGTTTTCGGAACCGGAACAACCGACGGAGAACCCCGCATGGGTACACATACCTGGCCTGAATTGAATTCGGCAACCTTAACAATAGTCAATGAGGATATGGTTGACACTATTCTTACAAAAGTGAAAAGGCTTGATGCCATCAACCATGAAGTAGGCATCCGGGCTTTTGTGTGGAATATAGAAAAAACTGCCTGAACCGGCCGCATCTGTATGTCATGGATTTAGACAGAACCCTGCCCGACAGGCAGGGTTCTTTATCCTTACTGCCTTTTCAGATTTTTCAGTCTGCCAGACTACAGACAGTCGAACATTAAGGGAAACATCTTTCCGGTCTTGATCCTTTCTGTTTATTTTCCTTAATCTTCAGTCTTTGATCTTTAATCTTTGGTCTTTGATCTTTCAAAATACTTGCCAACAGAACAAAGCAGGTGCAAATCTTCTTCTCCTGCAATATTGATCCTTTCTAATATACGGTTATAGAGGGTTTCATTGCTTTTTATCCCAAGGGATGAAAGAATATTTTCCAATTGTCCCTGCACGGCCCTGAAACTGAGATCGCCCTCCTTTATTGATGAACCTGGATGCCCTCCGGCATTCATTTTTAATAATTCATAAGCAAAGATCATAACAGCATGAGAGAGGTTCAACGAAGGATATCTGGCCGCCATCGGGATATAACTGATGATATCACAAAGCTGAGCTTCTTTGTTGGACAGTCCGTATTCCTCACGGCCGAAGACAACGCCGATACTGTTAATTGTATTGCCTTTGTTTTTTATAATATTACAGAGTTGATCAACAGGATATAGATCATGTTTTACCCGCCTTGGTTTGGCTGAAGTCCCAATAACAAAATCAATATCAGTAATTGCCTCTTCAAGCGAAGAAAATACTGATGACGATTCAAGTATTTCACCTGAACCATGAGCCAGCATCCGGGCTTCCTTACTTAAATAATCACATGGATTAACAAGCCGTAATTCATTAAAAGACATTGTCTTAATTGCCCTGGCTGTTGCGCCCACGTTTTCCGGTACTGCCGGTTCCACCAGTATAAAGAATATATCCATACAGCAAATATAGGGTGAAAAACGAAAGGATTGAAAAGTATTCAGTAATCAGTGGTCGGTAACCGGTGGATTTGGCTGATGACCGTTGACTCCGGGTCTCTTTTCAATGAATATTCTTTTTGCGGATATCAAAAAAACCTGTCACCCCGATAATAATCCCCGTCACAATACTGCCAATGACATATTTATCAGGAATCTGAGCTATAACAGTATTGCTCTGCATCTGGGAAAGATCGAAAATGAAAGAATATGGCAAGGAATATGGATCAATTTTCAGAAGGATCTTCAGTTGATCAGGTGTTTTAATAATACCTGTTATGCCTAATATCATGAGCACTGCTAAAGGCAGGATGGTTAAAACAGTTCCGATCCCTGTGGGAATGAGAAAATTCTTCATACGGAGGGACATCCAGTATTGGATTGCAATTAATGATGAGCAAGAAAGGATAATTTTTAACTCATGAACAATAAAATCAGGATACAGCAGAACAAAGACTGATAATTTAACCTCATGTTTATATAATTCTAATAATTTAACTGCAATAGAAGAAATTATGAACTTAAATAAAAATACAAACAGAATTAAAAAAACTAAAAATACAAGCTTGCTGACATAGAAATACCCCCTTCCCACCGGTTGTGTATACATGAGCTTCCAGCCCTGGCTTCTGTGTTCGATATAACTAAGCAGAGTGATTGATAAAACAAGTAAGTAGGGCAGAAAAAATGCACTTATGTTGGTTATATTTCTGGTGAGCAGAAATAAAGCATTTTCAGGATTTCTATTATCTTCAAGGGCAAATACAGAAACCAGAAAAATGACAAATATTACATATACCATTGATAACCAGGGTAATAAAGATTTTTTGTATTTAATCCAGTCAGTCTGCAGAGTTTGAATGAAAAGCTTAAACATATTCCGACTGTTTAGACAATGAGTACCTGGAGAAACAACTCTTCAAGATCTGACTGGTGATTTCTCACCTGATAGACATCAATACCCTTCCCCACCAATATCCTCACAGCTTCGGCAACTTCGTTTTCGCTGGCCACATGAATAACCAGACAGTCATTTTTAAGAGTTGCCGAAAGTGCAGGACTGTTTATAATCCTTATAGCTTCCTTATTGTCATTTGTTTTGATATATACTGTTTTGGATTTTTGCATTATGCTATGCAACTCATCCATGGTGCCCTGAAATTTCAGGACGCCTTTATCAATGATGCCGATATGGGTAGCCAGTTTTTCAATTTCACCCAGTAAATGGCTTGAAAGCAATATTGTCGTACCTGATTGCCTGTTCAGTTCTTTTAGAAATTCTCTGATCTCTATAATTCCTGATGGATCAAGCCCGTTCATCGGTTCGTCCAGAATCAGCAGGTCGGGACTGCCCAATAATGCGATAGCAAGGGATAATCTTTGTTTCATGCCATTTGAATACTTTCCTGCTTTACGATCGGCATCATCCCATAGGCCCACTCTTTGTAATATCTCTTGGGTCTTTTCCGGAGGAAGATTTCGCAATATTCTGACCATATCAACATTTTCTTTGCCTGAAAGATGCTGGTATATGGTTGGCGTTTCAACCATATTACCGGTCCTGGCCAGTATCGGTATCAGGTCACATGCAATATCATTGTTAAATAGAAAAACCCTGCCTTTTTTCGTTTGTAAAAGACCCAGAAGTATTTTTATAGTGGTGGTTTTCCCTGCACCATTGGGTCCTAAAAAGCCATAAATGCTCCCTTCAGGAACAGCCAGACTGAGTTTTTTTAATACTTTGTATTGACCAAAGGAAAAGTCAAGATCTTCGGTATGAATTATATGCGACTGCACCAACAGTGTTTTTGACAGAACGTAAATCTGAAACTGTTTATTATATGAACGCTATTAATGTTTAACCAAACCTGTATTTTTTCCGGATACCTTTTGTAACCATCCATGTGCACTCAAGTCCCTGTTCAAACTCAACCCAGTCACCGGGGCCGAATTCAATGCTGTGCCCGTGTTTGTCCACAACACGGGCATTACCTTCAAGTATATAGCAGGTTTCTTTATCATCATATAACCATGCAAATTCTGATGGTTCTTTTGACCAGGTATCCCATGTTTCGGTTTGCCTGATTTCCTGTTCTGTTGGTCTTTTCACCTTCATCATAGTAATAAATTTGTAAGTGTTGTTAAATTTACAGTTTTCTTATAAACATAAAAAATACCTTGTTCTGATCTTTTTTATGTCGATTGATTTCAGAAAATTATTAGCTGACAGTTCAATTAAACTGGCCGATATAGCCGCCTCTGTGATCTTTGAGGAACCAGAAAGAATTGAAAACCTTACCAGGGTTATACTTGCCGATGAAGATCCTTTTTCATCAAGAGCTGCGAGGGCTTTTGCTGTTTGCACTGAAAAGTTGCCGGAATTATTTGAAAAACAACAGCACGCCATCATACCATATTTGAAACACATCAAATCTGAAGGTGTAATCCGCAATATTTTGAAAATAGCAGCAGATTATCCCGTAAAGCTTACAAAAAAGAACAATGGAATTATGCTGGGTTTGTGTTTTGACTGGCTTGAAGACCTTTCAAAACCGGTTGCCATTCGTGTTCATGCCATGCAGATCATATACAATATTTCATTACACGAAGCTGGCATCAGGGATGAACTGATTTCAATTCTGGAAGAAAACTATGCCAATGGAACGATAGGATTTCGGTCAAGAGCTGACAGAATTCTTAAAAACCTTTACCGGCAAAACAATGAATTTTACAGAAAAGAAAAAGGTTAAATGACATACGTTTACTGCAGGTAACAATAAAAACCCTTTATTTTGATTATAATTGTTCAGGATTTTTATATTTTTAGCCATCCAAAACATAACTGAAATAATTATACTATCATGGGAAAAGGAGACAAAAAAACCAGAAGAGGCAAAATTACCATTAAATCATACGGCGTTAGCAGACCCCGCTTCAAAAAAAAGAATACGGCTGCAGCTCCCGTAATTGAAAAGCCAACGGTTAAAGCCCCTGAGAAAGAAATCAAAAAGCCGGTTGCCAAGAAAACAACGGCAAAACCGAAAAAGAAGACAAAAGCCACTGAAACGGCAAAGAAGAAAAAATAATCATAATCCGGGCATCTGCAGTCCGGATTTTTAATTTTCAATAGACATTGTTTGTGGATTATGATAAACAACATAAGTCCGTCAGCCGTCGAAGAAGATGCTTTTCGCTGATGGTCAGCATTATTGTTGCTGTGTTGGGTTTGTATTCAAAATACTATGCCGGTCCGGCTGCTGCATGGGTCATCAAATCTCTGGGCGGAGTTTTTTATGTTATCTTCTGGTGTCAGGTCATACATCTTATACGGCCTGATTTCTCTCCCCTGCCCGTTTCAATTATTGTTGTGATTATCACCTGTGCTATAGAGTTCACACAATTGAGCCAGGCGGATACTCTGGAATACATCAGGCGAACATTTGCAGGCAGGGCTCTTATTGGTCATTCTTTCAATCCCTTGGATTTCCCGTATTATATTGCAGGGGGATTCATTGCCTGGGCATTACAGTATTATAACCGGATTACAAATAAATCGGACGAACAAAAGGAAATCGTTTGAATTAGTTTTATATTTATCGCCCATAAATGAATAATTCAGCCATGAATAAATCAGAAAAATTTGAAACCAATTGTATTCGGATACAAGCCGGCAGATCACAGCATAAAGAGCACAGTGTACCCGTTTACCAAACCTCAAGCTTTGTTTTTAGCAATGCCGAGGAAGCACGTGATGTTTTTGCCGAGATAGCTGAAGGCCATATTTATACACGTTATTCCAATCCGAATTCCGATGAATTTATTCAAAAACTTTGTGCCCTTGAAGGTGCTGAAGATGGCATTGCCACTTCATCAGGAATGGCTGCTGTTTTTTTAAGTATGATAGCCATATTGCAGCCTGGTGACCATTTGCTGGCTCCGAAACAATTGTTCGGAACCACATATCTTCTGATAACAAATGTGCTTTCACGATGGGGTATTTCCCACACATTTGTTGACTGCAGGGATACTGCATCATGGGAGAAGCATATTCTGCCCACCACAAAGATGATATATGCAGAAACACCTTCCAATCCAGGTCTTGAACTGATTGATCTGAAATGGATGTGCAGACTGGCTGAAAAACATGGTTTATACGTTGTTATTGATAATTGCTTTGCAACGCCATACATACAGAATCCTCTGAAATATGGTGCTGACCTTGTGATACACTCTGCTACCAAATTCATTGACGGACAGGGAAGAACAATTTCAGGGGCTGTCCTTGGAAGCAGGGAAAGTATTAAAGATGTGAAACTGCTTGCACGTATCATTGGTCCGACCATGTCGCCGTATACGGCCTGGTTGTTGTCAAAAAGCCTTGAAACTCTTGCCGTCAGAATGGAAAGACACTGTTCAAATGCTTTGGCTCTGGCTCAATACCTTGAAAAAAACAAAGAAGTGGAATGGGTAAGGTACCCATTTCTTCCCTCTCACCCGCAATATAAACTTGCAAAAAAGCAAATGAAACTCGGAGGTGGATTGGTATCTTTTGAACTTAAAGGCGGTATTAAACGATCCATGAAGTTTATTAATGCTCTGAAATTACTTTCGTTGACACCAAATTTAGGTGATTCCCGAACCACGATAACACATCCGACTACAACCACCCATTCGAAGTTAACTTCAGAGGAACGAAAAGAATCAGGTGTGACAGATGGGATGATAAGGATAGCTGTAGGACTGGAACACATTGATGATATTATCGCCGATATAGAACAGGCGATAAAGAAAACGTAGACTGATTATAAATCTAAGATCTAAGATCTAAGATCTTAGACTTAAGATCAAAGATCGATGATTTGATGATCTTATTGGTATATGAACGTGCTGTGGACCTGCCTGACGGCAGGCAGGCAGTCGACCGTCGACTGTGGACTTCTACAAAGAATTAAAACAAACAGAACTATACTATTCAAAGCAATTAATCACTTCGTATTTTCACTGAATGTCACAGAAATATACTGTAAGGCTGGAACCTCTTGGCAAGATCCTTAAAGTAAACAAGGGAACACCACTCATAGATATACTGAGTGAGTATGGCGTTGAATTTCCCTGTGGAGGAAGGGGCACCTGTTATAACTGCAAGGTCAGAATCATCGAGGGTGACATTGAAACGGAAGCCCAGTATAAAGATATCCTCCTGAAAAAAGGCTTTGACTCATCCTGGAGGTTGGCATGTAAAAGTTGTATTATTCAGGATGTCGTGCTTGAGATAGCTCAGACAGATATCCTTATTCTTGCCGATAATACGGTTTTTTCATTCAAACCCGGCAGGGGTTATGGCCTTGCGATTGATCTTGGGACAACAACCATTGTCATGCAAATGGTCAATCTCTCCAACGGGCATGTGTTAGACGCACTTTCTGCCATTAACCTGCAAAGCCGTTATGGCGCTGATATCATGTCGAGGATCTCTTATGCTCAGGAGCATTCCGGACTTGAAATGCTGTGCCATATGATCCGAAGTCAGTTATGGAACATGATGAGCATAATGATAAAGCGGCACAATATTATACCTGCAACAATCCTTCTGGTTGGCAATACCTTAATGCATCATCTTTTTTCCTGTATTGATGTCAGATCACTTGCTTTTTACCCCTTTGAGACTCATGAGGGGGGCAAAAAACAATTCAGGGCCAAAGAGCTTGGATGGGATCTGCCTGAAAATACAAAAATCGCTTTTATGCCTGCACTGGGAAGTTTTGTGGGCAGTGATATCCTTGCCGGTATTCTGGCAACCGGAATGGACAAATCTGAAGATCTTATGGCGTTAATTGATCTTGGTACCAATGGAGAAATTGTTGTCGGCAACCGCGATCTTATGTTGACAGCATCCACAGCAGCCGGTCCTGCATTTGAAGGCACTCATATCAGTCAGGGCATGAGAGCTGCAAATGGGGCTATCTCTTCAGTATTTCTCAGGAATAATGAAATTGCATATCATGTTATAGGCAATGAAATACCACGGGGTATATGTGGAAGTGGCATTATTGATGCCGTTTCGGTCTTTTTGCAAACAAATCAGATCAATGAAGCAGGTCAGATCTCTTCGGGTAAATCCTGGATTTCTGTTACTGACACGATAAAGCTGACTCAGAAAGACATATATGAGTATATCCTGGCAAAGGCAGCCATAGCTTCCGGTATTCATATCCTTTTAAACATGCTTGGTAAGTCTGATACCGATCTTAAAATGGTTTTTATTGCCGGCGGCTTTGGTAATTTCATTACCATTGACAACGCCATCATAACAGGTCTGCTGGAATTCCCGGGGGAAAAGATATTAAAAGCCGGGAATACTGCGCTGATCGGAGCAAAGATGTTGCTTTTTAAAACAGATGATTCTGAACAAAATATTGTGTCAAAAACCCGTCATATTTCCCTGGAGTCGGATACGGGCTTCCAGGATATTTTTGTCAGTAAAATGATGCTTGAGAAAACATAAGTAAAAACCTGCTGTTTTTGATAAAAACAAGTCCGAATTATGTACGAAACCAATTATAAGAACTGGCTTTGCCGTTTCATCGCCTGAATCGGTGAAACATGGATTGCTGTTGCTGGCCGGGGGGAAATCGTTGTACAATCAGATCGATGTTAAGGAATATATCAGCAATTGCAAAGTAAAATCGGATTTCTGGACGTGGTTTACAGAAAAATTCATGGCGCATCCTCATCTTACAAAAAGGGTTGACAAGATATTTATACTATAAACCCCTGGAAGATCATAAAAACCTTATCGGGGGAAGATTTTTTCAGCCGGTCCGCAGGGGATCGAACCCTGGACCCCATGATTAAGAGTCATGTGCTCTGCCAGCTGAGCTACGGACCGTAAGAATTGCAAAGGTAAAAATATAAAGGTAATTAACAATTGATATGACGTTGTTTTCATCATGTTTTTGGAGCTTTGCATGAGATATGTTTACTTTATTACATAACTGCAGTCTTTGTCCCCGCAATTGCAAGGTTAACCGTTTTAAAAGTGCATCGGGATATTGTAAATGCGATGCATCTTATGCAATTGCGTCTGTCTGCCGCCACTGTGGAGAAGAACCGGTGATCAGCGGCAGGAATGGTATATGCAATATTTTTTTTTCACATTGTAATCTTCAATGTCTATACTGTCAGAATTATCAGATCAGCAGAAATACATCACCTCAGGAAAGGAACAAATTAACACTTCCTGATATTGTGAAGGAAGTGATACACTATCTTGAATCAGGATGTGAATCTGTCGGATTTGTTACGCCCACACAATATCTGCCTCATGTTCATGCTATTATTGATGCGCTGAAAGATGCCGGGCATTACCCTGTTATGGTATACAACACCAATGGATATGACAGACCCGGCATGCTCAAGGACCTGGAAGAAAAAATCGATATCTATCTCCCTGATTTTAAATATATGGATTCTGAGCTTGCGGGACGTTTTTCAGGGGCACATGATTATCCTGATGTTGCAAAGCGTTCGGTAAAGGAAATGTATCGGCAAAAAGGAAGTTCATTAAGACTCAGCGAGACAGGACTTGCGCTTAATGGCCTTATTATCAGGCATCTGGTTTTACCTGGTTTTACGAATGACAGCATAAAGATTCTACGGTGGATTGCAGAGGAACTGTCCCCAATGGTACACATCTCGCTAATGGCGCAGTATTATCCTCCGGAAGGACTTGTATGCCCGCCTCCGTTGAATCGCACTTTAAACAAAAAGGAATATGAAAGTGTAGTGACAGAGATGGAAAAACTTGGATTCTGCAATGGCTGGATACAAGAACCTGATAGTTCGGGGTATTACAATCCTGATTTTTCAAATGATCAACCATTTTCATCATGATCATTCATCAATTTTTTCAAGATTTTCCATGCCTTCAATATCCATACCACTGGCCAGCTTGCCTATGGTTTTCATATCAATGACACCCTGAATGCAGATTAAAACGCTTTCTTCCTTACCTCCGACGAGCATAAGCAATTCAACAACCTTACCTTTCTCCTCGCGTACCAGGAATTTGACATCCTGGTCTTTTTCCTTAATCACCATCAATTCCTTATAAAGGTTTACAGGCAGCTCTTTCATAACTTCCTGGTAGAGGTTTACCTTTTCTGAAGTTGCAGGATCATCATCTGTAGCAAGTATTTTAATACTGCTCAGGTTGCTGAGGACTTCGGCCATATCATCATCTTTCGGGGCATCCTCTGCTGCATCCCGAAAGAGGTCAAACATATACTTCGTTATATAAACGGTTGTAAAGCCCTCTGTACCGGCGTATTTATCAAAAACCTTATCTGCTATGGTCTGTGCACTGGTGATTGTACAAAGGCAAAACAATGCAAAATAACAAACAATTTTTCTCATGACTTTATTGATTTACTTCAGTTGATGTTTCATCTATTTTTGACAATAATTTCAGCTTATCAAAACCTGCGTTAAGCTTCTCAAGATTTCTGAGATTCTCAACCCCGCTGTTTATTTTTGAAATGCGCGATAATTCTTTTGTCCCGTAATTCAATGTTTGTGAAATATACAACATTGTCTTTTGTGCTTCGATATAAGCCAGTTCGGGATCATTGAAGGTCCCAAGATCAGGTTCCTGGTTCCTGTTAAGGATCAATATCATACTGCCGATTATAATCACCATGGCAGCTGCCGCTATCCAACTGAATGGCTTCTTTTTATAAAAAGCAATTGTTTTAACCCGGGATTCACGGTCAAGAAGATATTCCAGTTTTCTTTCCAGTTCAGGTCGGCGGCCAATATCAGCACGGATTGATTCAAAATACTGAAATTGCGCTTTATAACTTTCAAAAGCGTCAGGAACATTAGTTGACCGGGCAAAATAATCACGCAACATTTGCTCCTCTTCAAGGCTCGTTTCCACCTTGTCATATTTATCGAGCAGTATTTTTATTTTTTGAATATCCATAATCCACAAAATTAATAAGTTGTTCCCTGATCGTATTCCGGGCTCTTGACAGCGAAACACGCACGGCGTTAATATTCATATTCATTATGTTGGCGATTTCTTCATATTCATAGCCTTCAATATCCCTGAGTTGAATTATCGTTTTTTGCTGTTCAGGCAATGTCTGAATGATTCTGCTGACTGTGCTCATCTGATCTGCTTTTTCAAGCAATCCCAAAGGACTGTCTGTATCTGAATACTGATCAAATCCTGATGTATAATTGTCGATATACAGTGGTTTCTTTGCTTTAATTCTGTCAAGGCACCAGTTACGCGTCACCCTCATGGCAAAAGCCTCAATATTATCGTACTTTTTAAGATCATCGCGCAACTTCCACAGTTTCAGGAAAATTTCCTGCACTGAATCTTCAGCTTCAGCATGATCTTTAAGAAGCAGCCGGGCAAAATGAAACAGCTTACCACTTAATGGAATGATTTTTTCTTTGAATTCAGCCGCATTCATAAAGAATTCTGCCTTTTTGAGATTGTCTCGAAAGGTGCTTCAACCCCCATCTTGTCCCGATTATATCGGGACGGAATGACTAAGAAGCATCTTTCGGGACGACCTTCATTTCTTTCATTTCAGTTCTTTGCTTCTTCAAGCTTTTTTAACTGGTCAAAACCTTCAATATCAAAAGAGTCTGATAGTTTATCCAATTCATTCAGGTTGATACTGCCCTTAATCTGTACGAGTACATTTTCATCCGAACCACTCACAATGATAAGAAATTCGGTGATAACATCTCCGTTTTCACGGGCCACTATCTTCACATCCTGATCCTTTTCCTTTACGATAAGCAATTCTTTATAGGCAGTGTGATCCAGATTTGGCCATATCTCCGCGTGAAAGTTGAGCTCTGAAGACTGTCCTTCAGCACATTCCTGGGCCAGCACTCTAACTTCGGTTAACCTCGAAAGAAAACTCAGATCCTGATTTTCCGGATCACAATTTGATGCCATCTTTAACATATCCCCTGTTACATATACCGAAGTAAAACCTTCTTTACCGGCATACCGGCCGAAAAGCTTACTGACAGGATCCTGTTGCGCAATTACAGCTGTGCTATAAACCGTTGTTATAGCAACCATTAAACTTACGATTATTTTTTTCATTTTAATAAAATTTAAAGTTGTGTTTTTTCCGATCTGAATAATCATTTTATCCTTAAGACGACTGTCAGTGAAAATCATTACACGACTCTTATAAAATTCTAAAAAAAATATAAAAAGTTGAACCCAATTGATTTTTTTGCCTAATTTCAAGGCCTGATTTTTAATAAATTTTAAACCCTATGTTATGAAAAAAGTCGTGTTAATCTTTATGGCATCAGCGGTATGCCTTCTTGGCGTTAATGCCCAAACCGTTGATGAGATCATCGGTAAATATCATCAGAGCATTGGAGGAGTAGACAAATTAAAATCTCATACTTCCACAAAGGCTATTGGAAAAGCTCCGACACCGCAAGGTGATTTTCCATTCGAGTTTTACCAGGAAAAGCCCAATAAAATTAAAGTTGTCATTGACATCATGGGACAAAAAATGGTTGCCCAGGCCTATGACGGACAAACTGCATGGATGTTGAATCCCTTTACCGGGGGCATTGCAGAAAAATTGCCCGATGAACAGGCAAAATCGGTTGTTAGTGATGCCGAACTTGAAGATCCTTTTCTGGATTATTCTTCCAAAGGTCATGAAGTCACACTTGAAGGCATTGAAGATGTACAGGGCGTTCCCTGCCACAAGATCAGGCTGATAAAATATAAAGGCAATGCAGACAAGGAGTCTACACAGTTTTTTTATTTTGATAAGGAAACATCAATGCCAATTATGACAAAAACCTCGGTAAAAGTCGGGGATCAGGCAGGACAGGAAATAGAAACATATCTTAGTGATTATCAAGAGGTGGAAGGAGGAATGATTATGCCTTTTTCATTTGAGGTGAAAATGGCCGGGCAGGTTGTTCAATCTATGGTTTTCGAAAAAATTACAATCAACGAAGATATTCCGGATGAAGAATTCAGATTTCCGGAAGAAGAACAGAAAGAACAAGAAGAAGCAGAGGCAGAATAATGATAAGTATGATATGCGAATGGGGCTGTAACAATAAATAGCAATCCCATTCTCAAACAAAGCCCGAAAACAGACTCATCGTTTTCAGGCTTTTTTTGTTTTGCTGATAAGGTATCCGGATTGTGAAATCTATCTGATTATGCTAAAGGAAATACTTTCTCATAGCATCCTTGAAATATTCAGGAGCTTTTCGTAATTTTTTGGTTGCATTGTCTACAAAAACCAAAACCGTGTTTCCGGTACAATGTATAACACCATCCTCATTCAGAATTTCATAATAAAAATCGAGCTTCACCTCAGGGTAAGTTTTCAGACAAGTCTTCACAGTCAACAGATCATCATAATGGGCAGGGTTACGAAAATTAATTGAAATAGACCTTACCGGCAGTATGATACCGTCATCCTCCATCGATTTATAGGTCATCCCCATTGAACGAAGCATCTCCGTGCGGCCCACTTCGAAATACTCAGCATAATGGCCGTAATACAAATATCCCATGCGGTCTGTTTCGCCATATCTGACCCTGAGTTTTGTTTCAGTGCAATACATATCAGTTAAGGGGTGAATCAGGTTCTCTTTTCATTTTCAGATAGGCTGCATATTCAAGAAAACGCGGAGCGATCCTTTTCACCATGGCTGTCAATTTTCCTTCCAGCGTCAGTATCCTGTAATTACGTCTGTATTTAACAGCCTGGTATATAGCATTGGCAACCTGCTCAGGTGTCATCATTTTCTCTTCTTCCCTTGGCGTAAAACCTTGTTGAGTGCCATCAGCAAGAAGGGCTTTTTTTCGGATGTCCGATCGGGTGAAGCCGGCACATAGTATCAAAACATGCAATCCGTTTTTCAGGTTCTCTATTCTTAGTGTTTCAAGAAAACCATGCAAGGCATATTTTGAGGCTGAATATGCTGTTCTTCCGGGAAGTCCGATAAAACCAGCCACTGAAGAAACCCCGACGACAGAACCATGGCTTCTGATAAGGTGAGGTAAAGCATATTTAGTACAATAGACAGCTCCCCAGAAGTTAACATCAAACAGTCTTTTCATAACAGCAACATCAACATCTTTGAAGAGAGCCCTCATGGATATCCCTGCATTGTTAACCAAAACATTTACACACCCGTATTTCTCAATTGTGGTTTCTATAAGGTTCAGGCAGTCGTTTTCATTGGTGACATCAGTTTTACATGCAAATGCTTCGTAACCTGCTTCTTTCAATTTATCAGCTTCAGACCGGATGAGATCATAAGAACGGGCTGCCAACACTACTTTGGATCCCATTTTTGCAAATTTCACAGCCGTGGCCAATCCAATACCTGAAGATGAACCCGTTATAATGACAACTTTATTCTTCATAGTGGGAATTTAGAAAATAAGCCTGATAAAAATAATAAAAAGTATGAGTGCAGAAAAATTATATACAGGAATACCTAACTTTAACCGTATTAATTAACTTAAGCTGCTATATATAAAAATTATACCCAATAAAAGATTTAAGATTTAAGATTACTGGTGATGCGTAAATTTTTAAAATACTTCATATATAATTGATATTAAATATATTATAAGCGTTCTTTGATTTTTTGATTTGATTTGACGAAAGTACTCCCGAGGAGCAATTAAGGTCCATACAATGCTTGATTTAAGGGGAAGTATTCCAACTTTTATTTTTATCTCTGATGGTAAATACCATGACAGCAATGTGATAGACGAGATCATCCCACTGCCAGGTGCCATTTACCTCTTGGATAAGGCCTATATCGATTTTGCCTCTTTATATAAAATGCATAGTACAGGTTCATACTTCATTACACGGGCAAAAGTGACATTGGACTACCAGATTACTGCGAGTAATTTCAATAAAGATGAGCAAACTGGGCTTAGAAGCGACAGAACTATCAAATTAAATGGTCCTCAATCAAGGCGTCTTTACCCAGAACCTCTCCGCATGGTTGAATACTACGATGATGAGAAAGATATGATCTTTGACTTTCTACCAATAACTTCGAAGTATCTGCATTGGAAATAGCCCATTCGTATCGAAATCGCTGGCAAATAGAGGTGTTCTTTAAATGGATAAAACAGAATTTGACAATAAAAACACTTTGGGGTCATTCAGAGAATGCTGTAAACATCCATATTTGGGTAGCAATCTCAACATATCTCATAGTAGCTTATATCAAAATCAAACTCCAGAGTACATTGTCTATTTATGAAATAATGCAAATCCTTGGCATATCATCATTCGATAAAACACCAATTAAAGAGCTGCTTACAGAGTTACAAATCAATCAAAATGTCAAAGAACAATACGATTTATTTGATATTTAAAATTTACGCATCAGTAGTAATTTAAAATTGAAGATTGAAGAATAACGATTCAATGTCGTTGAGTTAAGACCGAATTATGTCCCTCTCTCGGAGAGGGTGCAGGGAGAGGACAAAAAAAATCCTTAACTTAACGACATTGATTAACGATTTAAGAATAATGAAGTCAAAGGCAAAACTAATATAATCAATACTATACAATTCCAGACTTATCCTTCTTAAATCAAAAATCTACATTCTTAATTCTTAGATCATATTAAGAATTTATTAACTGGCTACTTGAATATATTAATAGATCTCAAATGATAGGCACAAATCAGCCCCTTGCAGACAGAATGCGTCCCAAAGATCTTGACGGTTACGTAGGTCAGGAACATCTTGTGGGTGAAAATGCCATTCTCAGGCAAAGCATTGAGTCAGGTTTACTGCCTTCATTTCTTCTTTGGGGCCCACCGGGAGTCGGAAAAACCACACTGGCCAGAATTATAGCCAACAAACTCAACAGGCCTTTTTATCAGTTAAGTGCTGTAAGTTCCGGTGTGAAAGATGTTCGTGACACACTTGAAAAAGCCAAAAAACAACAGTTTTTTAATAATCCTTCACCCATACTTTTCATTGATGAAATACACCGTTTTAATAAAGCACAGCAGGATTCTCTTTTAGGTTCTGTTGAACAGGGTTTGGTAACCCTGGTAGGGGCTACTACAGAGAATCCCTCCTTTGAAGTAATCGCTCCCCTTCTCTCACGTTGCCAGGTGTATATATTAAAGCCACTGGACAAAGAAACCCTGATTAAAATACTGGAAAACGCCATACAACATGATTCCTATATCCGGCAAAGAAAGGTTGAGATTAAGGAATACGAAGCTATCCTCCGTTATTCAGGAGGCGATGCAAGAAAATTGCTCAACATACTGGAACTGGTGGTCGCTTCTTCTGATGCCGGAACAGATAAAAATCTGGCCATAACCAATGATATGGTTCTGACCTGCATTCAGGAGAAAATGGCCTTTTATGATAAGAGTGGCGAACAACATTATGATATCATTTCGGCCTTTATTAAATCACTGAGGGGCAGCGATCCGAACGCGGCTGTTTATTGGCTGGCACGTATGGTTGAAGGCGGTGAAGATCCTAAGTTCATCGCCAGGAGAATGACAATACTGGCTGCAGAAGACATAGGACTAGCAAATCCTAATGCCCTGCTTCTTGCAGTTGCATGTTTTAATGCTGTTAATCTCATTGGCTGGCCTGAGTCACGAATTATCCTTTCAGAAACAGCTGTCTACCTTGCCACATCACCTAAGAGCAATTCTGCCTATCTCGCTATTGAAGATGCACTTGAGCTAGTAAAAGAAACAGGAGACCTTGCAGTACCTTTAGCACTGCGCAATGCGCCGACAGGATTAATGAAAGAGTTGGGATATGGCAGGGATTATAAGTACGCCCATAAATACGAAGGAAATTTTGCACAAGAAGAGTTTCTTCCTGAAGATATCCGCCGGAAGATGATTTATAAGCCACAGGAAAACCTGCGCGAAAAAGAAATAAGAAATAAACTGCGTAACCTGTGGAATGATAAATATGATTATTAAAGCCATTACCGTGTTTATTTGAAGAAAATGATGATAAATGAATTTTTATGAAAACACCTGATTTTATTCCCGGACTTAAGCATACAAATACAGGAAACTTCTTTCTGATTGCCGGACCTTGCGTAATCGAAAGCAAAGACCTTTGTTTTGAGGTTGCTGAAAAAATTGTGGATATCACTGACAAACTCGGAATACCTTATATTTTTAAGAGCTCTTATAAAAAAGCAAATCGTTCTAAACTTGATTCCTTCACGGGTATTGGAGACAAATCGGCCCTGGAAATCCTCCGGAATGTGAAAAAACACTTCAATATCCCTGTGTTGACAGACATTCATACGGTTGAAGAAGCTTATTTTGCATCGCAATATGCTGATGTTTTGCAAATACCGGCCTTTTTATGCCGTCAAACTGATCTGTTGATTGCTGCTGCAAAAACAGGTAAGACTGTTAATATAAAAAAAGGACAGTTCTTAGCTCCGGAATCAATGAAATTTGTCATTGAAAAGATAATGGCATCCGGCAATAATAAGATTATTATAACTGACCGTGGAACCATGTTTGGATACAATGATCTGATTGTCGATTTTAGAGGACTTGCAGAGATGAAAAAGTTTAAATTCCCTGTTGTGCTTGACGTTACTCATTCTCTTCAACAACCAAATCAATTATCCGGGATTTCAGGCGGAAAACCCGAACTTATCGAAACTATGGCCAGAGCCGCAATTGCTATAGGTGTGGATGGTATCTTTATTGAAACTCATCCCGAACCGATGCTGGCAAAATCCGATGCATCCAATATGTTAAAACTTAATCGCCTCGATAATTTGCTGGAAAAACTCGTAAAAATAAGAAAAACGATTCTTGATCTGGAAGATTAAATATGCAAATGAATTATATAATTAACTATAAAACAATATTTTAATTGTTCATTTGTATTAAATAATCATCTGGTGGTTGCACGTATTACTATTTTTGCTAAATTTACACTCTTAACCCTAACGATTGGACCCATATTCGCAGAAGGCCTGTTTTTGAAACAGGCTTTCTTTATTTGAATAAGAACCAGGAACCAAGAACCAAGATTCAAGATCTAAGACTAAAGATCAAAGATTAAAGAAGTATTCCTGAATCACCAAACCCGCCTGCCGTCGGGCAGGTCATCAAATCACCAAATCACCAAATAAAAACAGCAGACCTGTAAGCCGGATTCTGTTACCCGGATAACCGGGCATCCTGTCATTTATCTTATCGATCTACCCCTCCCGGATATTAATACCGTTACCGGCATTAAAGGCATTGCGAACAACAATGAATAATCAGGCCTTAGGCCAGATTAAACCGGGATATACATGATCTTTCAGCCTGCAAGACAGACAGCAGCATGTGTTACCACATGCCCTGGTGGGCTCTTACCCCGCCTTCTCACCATCGCCCGATGCAGCCCTGCCTGCCAGAGGGCAGGCCTGACGAAGGCAAGCCTTCGCCGGCATACAGGGGCAGTCGTTCTCTTCTCTGTTACTATGCCCTCACGGACATCTCCCCTTTCGGAAGTGCAGTGTTCTGTGCTGTCCGGACTTTCCTCCCTGCTCATCAGAAGATGAAACAAGGCGACAGGACGGTCTGCTGATTTATCGCAAATGTACCAATGTGGCACCAAATCCGTATTCTTTAAAGGAAGCATCCTGGTATGTGTATTCAGGATAACTTCTCCTGAGTTCATTTCGAAGCTCGAGTTTCAGAGTGCCATTTCCAACACCATGTATAAAGACAATTCTCTTTGCCTTATTACTTATGGCTTCATCAAGCGCCGACCTGAAACGGTTCATTTGTATCTTAAGGATTTCGCCGTTTGATAACTGGGAGTGATCTTCAAGAAGAGTTTCAATATGCAAGTCAACTTCCATGCTATCCGGTTTTTTAAGATCAGGCTTTTTCTTCTGCATTAAAGAATTTAAACCTTCAGAAAGCTCATCAGACCTTAGATCAATTGTTTTCTTTTGATGCAAGGCTTCGGTTTTGAAATCTCCAAGAATCAGTGCTTCTTCATCAAAATATTCATTTTCTCCGTAAATATGATGTTTCCTGAAATCATAACGTGAAATATCAACTTCTTCATTTATGGGCGTCCTTTTAAAATACTGACCACCACATACTGCCAATGCCTGAATATGAAAAGCAGAGATCATGCCCAGCCTGGTCTGATTAAAATCTGCCAGGAAACATTTTGTGTCAGGCTCTACCTCACCACTGTGCAGATAAAAATGCTTTCCTTCCTTTTGATAACCAACCATGTAATATATATAATAACGGCTGTCATTAATCAGGTAACAGTTTATAGCTGTATTAAAAACAGCGTTGATATCTTCAGGAACCAGTCCGAGCAGGAGTTTAATCTGTGTGTCAGAAGGCAATCCTTCAGGCAATCTGGCTTTTACATTTGTTTTTATTTCTGCAGGTTGCAAATGGTGAACCTTTGTCTTATCTGCCTTTGCGATATCATTTTCTGCAAATATGTTTTCATCAGGTGTGAAGGTTGCACCAGACTGAAGGATAAGCTCTCCGGGCAAAACCGGTATCTCAAAACCATCCCCGGTCATTACGTAAACGTAACCCTTTTCCTCTATGCGGGTGACTTTGCCACCTCCGGTATCATTCAAAAACCTGACAATATCACCAACATTAAATTTCATTTTCTCTTTCTTCAGTACAGGGCAAAATTAATTATTTTTGCCGGGAATATATATTTAAGGTTTGAAGGTTTGAGTAAATCACCAAATCACCAAATAAAGACCCTGATACGGCATTAATATATAACAAGCTACACGAAAGCATGATTAAACAATTGCACATCAATGATTTTGATTATAAACTTCCCGAAGAAAGAATTGCCCCATTTCCGGCGGATCAAAGGGATATGTCTAAACTGTTGGTTTACAGAAAAAAAAAGATAATACCACAGAACAGTTTCAGGCATATTATTCATTATCTTTCAGAAGGCAGTCTTTTGGTTTTTAACAACACACGTGTCATACATGCACGTCTTCTCTTTCATAATGCAACAGGAAGTATAACAGAGATCTTTTGTCTCAAACCTGTTGAGCCTGCAGAATATGAAACTGCTTTTAGAAAAAAAGGTGAGTGTACCTGGGAATGCCTTATCGGCAATCTTAAAAAATGGAAAAATGACGTCATCATAAGGTCTATTCAGCATGAAGAAGGGAATTTTGAATTGGTGGCAACAAAAGTCTTAAAAACAAACAAAGGTTATCATATAAAATTTGCATGGTCAGATCATGCATTAACTTTTGGAGAGGTCATAGAAAAAGCGGGGATTATTCCCCTGCCCCCTTATATAAAAAGACAACCCGTTGAAGCAGATTATTCAAGATACCAAACCGTTTATGCGCAGCATGAAGGTTCAGTTGCGGCTCCGACAGCGGGCCTGCATTTCTCTGAACAAATACTGAAACAACTGCATGACAAAAATATCCATCACACCATGCTGACACTTCATGTAGGTGCCGGGACTTTCCTGCCTGTAAAATCTGAAACTGTAACCGATCATGTTATGCATGCTGAACAGTTTTCCATTTCACGAAAAACACTTGAAATGCTTTTGGATCATAGCGGTCTCCTGACGGCCATAGGCACAACCACGGTCAGATCACTCGAAAGTCTCTATTGGCTTGGTGTAAAAATAAAGAATGACCGGAAGACAATACTCAGGCTCGATCAATGGGAACCATACAGAGCCAAAGGCGTCACTGACAAAAAAGAATCACTTGAGAACCTTCTTAAATATACAGACAGATATCATCTCGATGAATTGACGGTTTCAACAAGCCTTATGATAATACCGGGATATAAGTTTAGTCTTGTTGATCAGCTGGTAACCAATTTTCATCAACCCAGAAGCACTTTATTGCTGCTGGTGGCAGCTTTTATCGGAGAGGACTGGAAAAAAGTATATGAATATGCGCTTGAGCATGATTTTCGATTTTTGAGTTATGGCGATAGTTCGCTTCTGATTCCTGGGTTTCATTAATAATCCAGCTATAACAATGCTTTCAGCGTTTCAGCAAAATCGTTGATATCTTCTTCAAGTGTGTCATATGAAGTCATCCACCTGACTTCCGATTTTTCTTCATCCCATACATAGAAGAAATACTTATCCTGCAATGGCTTTATCGTATCTTTCGGGATTATGGCAAAAATACCGTTGGCTTGCACAGGTTGTGTAATTGTAACACCCGTAAGCACAGACACTTTATCATAAAGCAATTTAGCCATCCGGTTTGCATGCAATGCATTTGATTTCCATATACCATTCTCAAGATAAGGGATAAACTGTGCTGAAATGAAACGCATTTTGGAAGCAAGCTGCATGCCCTGCTTTCGGATATATTTAAACTCTTCCGCTAATTCTGGCCTCAGAAAAATAACGGCTTCTCCGAACAGCATGCCATTTTTAGTGCCTCCAAATGAAAGGACATCCACACCAGCTTCTGTTGTTATTTCTTTAAAGGAAGAATTCAAAGTGACAGCAGCGTTGGCAAGTCTTGCTCCGTCCATGTGCAACAACATTTTATTTGAATGGGCAAAATCAGCCAGTTCTTTTATTTCGTATGCCTTGTAAACAGTTCCTAATTCAGTTGTCTGGCTGATTGAAATTACACATGGCTGAACATGATGCTCAAAACCTAAACCGTGCAGGTGGGGTTTTATCAAAGCAGGTTTCAGCTTACCATCCGGTGTGCTTATGGTTAATAATTTGCAACCGGTATATTTTTCCGGCGCACCACACTCATCAACTTCAATATGAGCGGTGGAGGAACAGATAACGGCGTTGTGCGGATATGTGAGAGCTGCCAGAGACAAAACATTGGCTCCTGTACCGGTCAGAACAAAAAAGACCTCAGCCTTTTCTCCAAAATGCTCTTTTAGCAGTTCTTTTGCCCGGTATGTGTACAGATCATCACCGTATGCTATTACGTGTCCTTCATTTGCTTTTGTTAAAGCATCAAGCAAGGCAGGATGAATACCTGCATTGTTGTCGCTGGCAAATCCTCTTTTCTTCATAATGTTGTTTTTTTCCTGTCAAATTAAATAATTTTTCATTGTTTGGAACAAAAGTGAAAATTTTCTTCAACAGAACCTTTTTTAAAAGAAATTGTTATTATCAATAAAAGCAATATGAAAATCATCATTCTGTTAACAATATTCGCTCTCTACGAAAATATAAACCATTCAGGAATTCCTGTGGTTGACTTTGATACATTTGAGCCAAGATTGCATCTAAAAAATGACACAACCTATGTTATAAATTTCTGGGCCAGTTGGTGTTTACCATGCCGTGAGGAATTGCCTGATCTTGAAAAACTTCACAGAAGCTATTATACCAAAAAGGTGAAAGTTATACTCGTAAGCCTTGATATGCCCGATCAGATCGAAAGCCGGCTGGTACCTTTTCTCGAAAAGAACAATATCACTGCTCCAACAATATTACTGGATGATCCTGACTTTAACAGATGGATTAATAAAATCGATAACACATGGGGAGGTGCCATACCCGCTACTCTTATATACAACAAAGAGGGAAGAGTATTTCTGAACAGAAAAACTCATTATGAAGAACTTGAAAATATTATTCAATCTAATACAATAAAGCCATGAAAAAGTTAGTATTGACCAGTTTGCTGGGAACATTATTCGTGACAACACTGCTTGCCGACGGATACAAACCCGGTGACAAAGCATCTGATTTCAGGCTTATGAACATTGACGGCCAATATATAAGTCTGAATGATTACAAATCTGCAAAGGGATTTGTCATTGTATTTACCTGTAATCATTGTCCTTATGCACAAGCTTACCAGGAGAGGTTAATAGCCATTGATAATCAATACGCATCGAAAGGTTTTCCGGTTATAGCCATTAATCCTAATGATCCTGACGTATCACCGGGAGATTCCTTTGACGAAATGCAGAAACGTGCCAGGGAAAAGAAATACCCCTTTCCATATCTTTTTGATGAAACACAGGAAGTATATAAGATGTACGGTGCTGAAAGAACGCCTCATGTATTCCTGCTAAAAAAGGAAGAAAATGATTTCATTGTCAAATATATAGGCGCTATCGATGACAACTATAAGGATGCAACACTGGTAACTAAAAAATATCTGGAAAACGCGATTGAAGCTGTTTTATCCGGGCAATCCCCGGAACCTTCACACACTAAGGCAATTGGTTGTTCGATAAAGACAAAAAAACAATAGTTCATACCAAAGCCTCATACAGAACCTGAACCGGATGCAGGGCATTAACATTTGTTCCATCCTTAATCTGATCGCGACAACTGGTTCCGGGAGCGACGATAATGGTATCTTTACTGCTTTGGCGGATTTCAGGAAAAAGAACGAGCTCTCCAATTTTCATTGAAAGGTCGTAATGTCTTTTTTCAAAACCATAGGCTCCTGCCATACCACAACAACCCGACTTTATTTCTTCTACCTTATAATTGGCCGGTATTGAAAGCATTTTTTGAGTGTGAATGGTTGAAGTAATGGCTTTCTGCTGACAATGCCCATGAAACTTTATTGACTTTTCTTCTTTGGTAAATATATCCCTGTCAATCCGACCGGCTTCATATTCATTTGCCAGAAACTCATCGATAAGCATACATTTTGGAGCCAGTTTACATGCGGTTTCATGAAGATCAGCATCAACGAGATCAGGATATTCATCACGGAAGGCCAGAATGGCTGATGGTTCGATGCCTACAACAGCAATCTCTTGTTCAGCAAAACGGCTGAAAGCCCTGATATTGTGATTTGCTATCTTTTTTGCCTGGCGCAGCAATCCCTTTGAAAGATAAGTTCTGCCGCTTTCCATATGTTTGACAACATGAATTTTGTAACCGAGTCTGTTTAACAGCTTAACGGTGGTGATCCCAATTTCACTTTCAAGGTAGTTGGTAAATTCATCAATGAATAAAACAACATCCTTAACCGAATCATTTGAATCTAAACCTGCATTAATTCTGTCAAGATTTTTCTTTAACCATCTGCGAAATGAAGTCCGCGATAATAGGGGTACTGTACGTTGCTGGGCAAAGCCCATGATTTTCTTTAACAACCATGCACCTGGTTTCATTTTCAAAAATCCGTTATACAGAAAAGGGACAACAGAAAATACTTTCTGTATTTTGGCAAGGTTGGCAATGAGCCAGGCCGTATAAGGAACACCTTTCTTATCATAATAGTGCTGAAGGAATTCTGCTTTCAACTTGGCCATATCAACATTTGAAGGACATTCTGACTTACAGCCTTTGCAGGAAAGGCATAAATCGAGTATTTCCTTCACTGTCTCAATATTAACGGGATTAGTCTTAACCGGATTGGTAAGATACTCCCGTAATGCATTAGCCCTTGCCCTTGTGGTTGTTTTCTCCTCCCGTGAAGCCTGGTAGCTTGGACACATGGTGCCGCCCATAAGGGCTGATTTTCTGCAATCACCTGATCCGTTGCACATTTCGGCCATGCGCAACATGCCTTGCGTGGATGAAAAATCAAAAATCGTTTCAAATTCCCTTGTGATTTTGCCCGGTTCATAACGCAGGTTGGTATCCATAGGCGGGGTATTGACAATCTTTCCCGCATTAAAAATATTATCCGGATCCCACTTTTCTTTCAATTCCTTCATCAACTGGTAATTCTTCATGCCAACTATAATCGGGATGAATTCACCACGCAACCTCCCGTCTCCATGTTCTCCGCTTAATGAGCCCCGGTATTTCTTAACAAGGTGAGCTACCTCTTCACCGACTTTTCTGAAAAGCTGGACATCCTTTTCGTCCTTGAGATTCAAAATAGGGCGAAGGTGAAGTTCGCCCGTTGCAATGTGGGCATGGTATACGCAACTCAGATTGTAGGAAGCCATAATATCTTTGAACTCTTTTATGTAATCAGGCAGGAGTTCAGGTTTTACCGCAGTGTCTTCTACCAGAGATACCGGTTTTGCATCACCAGGTATGTTGGTCAGAACCCCCAGTCCCGCCTTGCGGAGTGCCCAAACCTTATTAATATCATCACCGGTGATCAGCGGAAAATGGTAACCGTAACCTGCAGCAGTAAGATCCTGAATGATTTTATCCCTGAGATTCTGTATCTCTTCCATCGAATCGCGAGCAAATTCAACGATGATTATAGCGCCCGGATCTCCTTGTATGAAAAACCTGTTTTTACGTTGTTCTATGTTGGCTTTTGTACGTTCGAGGATATTGTCATCCATCAGCTCAATAGCGCCCGGTTTGTATTTCAGGCATATAAGATTGGCTTGCAGGGCATCTTCCAGGGTATTGAGGTGCACGCATATCAATCCTTTATGCTTTGGCGGCAATGGTACCAGATTAAGTTTTATTTCCGTGATCAAGGCAAGGGTCCCTTCTGACCCGGCTATCAGCTTACTGAAATTAAAAGGCTTATCATTACCCGTAAATGGCTCGGTTTCTAGCAGTAGGTCAAGGGCATATCCCGAATTCCTGCGTTCCAGGGAAGAATCGGGAAATTCATTTCGTATCTCTTCCTGGTTAGATGACTCAGATAATACCTCATATATATGCTTATATAACCGGCTTTCAAGGTTAATCCCCTCTGTTTTGAGAAAGAATGCCTTTTTGTCAAGTGGTTTAAACTCAACCTCTGATCCGTCGCTTAACAAGGTTCTTACACTTATCAGATGATCACGGGTACTGCCATAGATCAATGAATGAGCACCACAGGCATTGTTGCCCACCATGCCGGCTATCATACAACGATTCGACGTGGAGGTTTCAGGGCTGAAAAACAGCCCGTAAGGTTTAAGGTAAAGGTTAAGCTCATCCAAAACCACACCGGGTTGAACCCTTACCCAGCTTTCGTGCTCATTAAATTCAATGATGTCATTCATATATCGCGACACATCAACCACAATACCATTACCAACGACCTGCCCTGCCAAAGAAGTACCGGCTGTACGCGGGATAAGCGTAAGCTTGTTTATCCTGGCAAAGTCAATAAGCTTTTTAATATCATCTGTATTCTTCGGCCTGGCAACAGCAACCGGTAATTCTTTGTATGCTGAGGCATCGGTTGCATAAAGTGTACGTGTAATATAATCATCATATACATCGCCCTGCAATGATTGCGCAAGTTCTTTCAGCGCTGTGTTGTTCTTCCCCATCGGACTGAATTGTAATGAATTTGGAATTTAATGAAATACTTTAAAAAAGATACAAATCTAATGAAATCGAAAATATAAACTAATAATGATGCTGACTGAAAATTATATAAATCAACGGGAAATTCAATTATAACAAAACAATACATAGAGGCTGTTACAGATTTGTTATAATGCACATCAGGTGTTTAATACATGCCAGTTACAAGATGCCACGCGCCATTGGGAAAATGATATTTTACAGTGCTCGGGTAATTGCTTTACTTTAATATGCCAGGGAAAAGGAATATGCCTGTTGTGTCAGGAAATTTTAGGTTTATAATAGGTTTAAAACTCCAACTACTTCGATACCTATCAATGACACATCAGGCTTTCTTTTTTTGTAAGTCAACTGGTGTGTCGTCTACTGGCATCGATATACCGCAGTAAATAACCTAAAAAGAAACCTATGAAGAAATTTTTTTTTACAGCCTTGATTGTTGCAGTGTGTTTTCCATTTATCACTGCACAGGTAAGAACCGTCACAGGCTTGGTCACAGGTGCCGATGATGGCGGTCCTCTTCCCGGAGTTACGGTCGTCGTAAAAGAGACCGGTACCGGTGTGACCACAAACATGGACGGACATTACAGTATTGAAGTACCTCCCGGTGGGCTTGTACTTCAATTCAGTTTTGTCGGAATGAAAACCATTGAGATACCAATTGAGGGCAGAACTACGATTGATGTTGTAATGGAAACAGAGTTCATGGAAATGGATGAAGTTGTTGTTACAGCCCTTGGTATCAGGAGAGAAAAGAAGGCTCTGAACTACAGCACACAGTCGGTAAAAAACGATATGCTGACCGTGGCAGCTCAGCCAAATGTTACCAATGCTTTGCAGGGCAAAGTGGCCGGTGTATCAATAACGCAATCAAGCGGTATGCCGGGGGCCTCAAGTTACATAACTATTCGGGGCGCCACCTCCCTGAGCGGAAATAACCAGCCGCTATATGTTGTTGATGGCATGCCTATTTACTCTGATGCAATATTCACTGAACCTACTGATGTTAACAGAGTAACCAATTCTGATGCTTCATCCAGGGCGCTGGACATAAATCCGATGGACATCGAGACAATCGAAGTGCTGAAAGGACCTGTAGCATCTGCTCTGTATGGCCTTAAAGCCGGAAATGGTGTTGTTCTTATCACAACAAAAAGCGGAAAAGGAATGAAGGAAGGACAGGGCCTGGTGAGTTATTCAACATCGTATACGACCGATATCGTTACCCGTTTTCCGGAACTCCAAAGTACATATGCACAAGGGGCAGATGGTGTTTTTCAGGAAGGGACCTCAAGATCATACGGCCCGAAGATAGAAGACCTTGGCACATATGAAGACATCTGGGGAAATACTGTAGAGGGAAAGTTGTATGATAATGTTTCTCCTTTCTTCCAAAATGGGTTAACCATGACACACGACCTGGGATTTACCAAAGCAGGAGATAACTATAATCTGTATGCCAGCCTGGGTTACACAAGTCAAAAAGGCGTAATACCCGAAACCGGCATGAAACGTTATACCGGAAAGATCACCGGAGAGTATAAAGTAAGTAAAAAACTTACTGTTGGCGGATCAGCCATGTATGCCAATATGAATGTTGATAAGATACCCAACGGTTCTAACCTCTCAAATCCGCTCTTTACCGTGTATTATGCTCCCCGCAGTTTTGATATGTGGAATAATCCTTATTCCCACGAGGATGATCCATACCAACAGTATCATTACAGGTCAGCCATGGATAATCCACGTTGGTCCATTGCAAACAACGATTTTAATGAGGCGAATGACCGTCTGATCGGAAATACGCATTTGGAATACAAGCCATGGGAATTTCTCACCATCAGGTACCAAATAGGGGTTGATTTTGTCATTAATAATCAAAAAGAAGTCTATGAGCTCGGATCAGGGGAAACCGGCGGCCGGACAGATCCGCCAAGCGGAGGTAAGATTACTGATTTTTCATATTTCACCAGAGCATGGAATTCTAATGCTTCCGTAACATTAAATAAGAGCTTCGGAGATTTCGGCGTTAACCTTGTTGTTGGACAGGAAACCGATGACAGCTATGCACGTGAAATTACCATGTATGGTGAAGGATTTGTGATCGGAGGCTACCATAACATGGCAAACAGCGAGAGTCAGCGTCCTTTTGAAAACACCTACCAGATGCGTACAGCCGGCATATACGGCAGCACTACGTTATCATATAAGTCGATACTGTTCCTGTCAGCCACTGCGCGCGAAGATCGAGTTTCCAACCTGGCGAGGGGAAACCGCGATTTCTTTTATCCGTCAGTAGGAGGATCGTTTGTTTTCAGTGAACTGATGCCTGAGTTCACCAACATTCTTACTTTTGGTAAGATAAGAAGCAGTTATGCCATGGTTGGGCAGGCCTATGGAACACCTTATGCCACCCGTAATGTATTTGTGACTTCCGCAACCGGTTATGGAGGATTTCTTCAGGATGGTATCCAGTTTCCCTTTAACGGTGTTACGGGATTCCAGCATTATTACATCCTTTTCAGCGATGATTTAAGGCCACAGAATACAAAGACCTTCGAGATCGGCGCAGATCTAAGGTTTCTGCAGGGAAGAATTGGACTTGATTATACTTATTTTCATTCCAATGTAGAAGATCAGATATTTGAGGTTCCCATATCGCCTTCTTCGGGTTATCAGTTTGAACTCAGAAATGCCGGCGTTCTGAAAAGCACAGGTCATGAAGCAACACTGACACTTGTCCCGGTTAAAACACAATTGTTCACATGGACCATGGAAGCCAATTTCACAAAATACATCAACACAGTTGAGGAACTGGCTCCGGGCGTTGAAGATATATACCTTGGAGGTTTCACCACACCCAGTATCAGGGCGCTTCAGGGAGAAACCTATCCTTCTATTTATGGTATCGGTTATGAAAGGGATGAGAGCGGCAGAATTGTTGTACTCGATGACCCCGGCAATCCATATCATGGTATGCCCCTTGCAACATCAGATGCTATTAAGATTGGAGATGTTCAGCCTGACTTCCTCATCGGATTTAACAGCACATTCACATTTAAGGGAGTCCAGGTAACAGCCCTGATTGACTGGAAAAGTGGTGGCGAAATGTACTCAGGGAACAACATGCTGGGTGAGCTTTACGGAGCTCTTAAAATTACAGAAGACAGAGAAACTCCGCTTGTTCTTGATGCCGTAAAGGGATATTATGATGAGAGCGGAGAATTGGTGATTACGGGTGAAAATGACATTGCCATATACCGGAATCAGAACTTCTGGGACCGGACACTCAATCCACTGGATGAAGCACATGTTCATGAAACCAGCTATGTGAGGTTTCGTGAATTGTCTGTCGGATATTCGCTTCCCTCAAACTGGTTTAAGAATATTTTCCTGAAATCTGTTGGCTTGTCTTTTGTTGGCCGTAACCTTGCTCTCTGGACTTCATACCCGAATTTTGATCCTGAGACAAATACAGGCGGAGCGGTAAACGGGCAAGGGCTTGAATATGTTGCCTTCCCCCAGATTGCAAGCTTTGGCGGAAGATTATCAATAACCTTCTAAAACCCGGACAAATGAAAACAATACTGCAATATGTTACCTTCGTAACACTTACAATACTGGTTCCGCTTTCCTGCAGCGAAGACGCTATGGATAAAGTCGATACGAACCATAATGATCCCACAGAGGTCCCCATTAAGCTGATACTTCCGCAAACCATCATGTCAACTGTTTTTGGTTTGTCGGGCAACGACCTGGCCTGGTTCTCTTCTGTATTTGTTGAACAAACCACAGGCGTTCATGGTCAGCTTGAAGATGCCGATAAGCGCCGGGCCATTAACACAACTATGTTGAATAACATATGGAATGAAATGTTTCAGACCAATATAGATCTGGATTACATCATCGAGCGTGGTTCGGAGGATGGTGAAGAAGAAGGATACTGGGCAGCCGTTGGCATTGCGAAATTCCTGAAGGCCTACAATTTCTCACTGGCGACTGACGCATGGGGATCCATACCCTTCTCAGAAGCAGGCCAAGGTTCTGAAAATCGCACACCTGTCTTTGAGAACGAGCAGGCCGTATATGATGGCATATTCAAACTGGTAAATGAAGCGATTGGTGATATGCAAAAGACATCGGTCGGGAACCCCGGAAATGTTGATTTCATTTATGGCGGCGATATGGATTTATGGATAAAGGCAGCTCACGGTTTTAAAGCACGTTGTTTTAACAGGCTGAGCAATGTTGGCCCTGAGTCTTATACCGACAGTGTTATTGCTTCATCTGCACTTTCTTTTGCAGATGCATCCGAATCATTCATATTCAATCAGTTTAACACATCCGCAACAGGTCAGTCACCCTGGTATCAGGAGGAGAATGACAGAGGACACCATGCTGTAAGCAAAACGATTGACGACATCATGGTATCCCTGAATGATCCGCGACGCACCTTATGGTTTGCTACAATCGATGATGAGATAATACCTGCCCCTAATGGCACAGCTATTTCAGACCAGGCACATAACATTTATTCACGTATCAGTTTTGATTATCTTACGGCTTTATCTCCAATGCCGGTTATCACTTATGATGAGATAAAATTTCTTGAAGCAGAAGCTCTTTTGCGAAAAGGCATGACTGAGGAGGCCAATACTTCTTATCTGACAGCTGTTGAGGAAGCCCTGCTAAGAGCTGAAGTAGCAGAAACTGATATAATCACCTATCTTGAGCAGGGAAATGTAAATGTCGGAAGCAGTAACCTCACAAAGCAGACCATTCTGACTCAGAAATATATATCTTTCTGGCTATTCCAGCCCATCGAGGCTTTCAGTGAGTACAGAAGAACCGGTGTTCCTGTTCTGCAAAATCCGCTGGGACTACCACCTAATCGTTTCCCCTATGGTAATGATGAGGTAGCATCAAATCCCAACGTTCCTGATATTACATATCAAACAAAGCTTTGGTGGGCACTATAAGGTATTTTGATAACATAAAAAATAAGCATATGAAAAAAATAATATTTTCAATATTTATCATCAGCCTTTTCATTACCGGATGTTTCAAGGATGATGAAGAGATACGGCAGGGCTATAAGGAAGCGGTAATGCCTGTCATTACCAATCTAAATCCTTCTTTTTTCGATCTTGCCGATATCAGCAACACCTATATTGAGTTTACCGTTGATTTTGAAACTGCCGCTAAGTCCGTTACCATTGAAGAGACCTTTCAGGGTTATAAAAAGGTATTGGGAACTTATACATCCTTTCCTGCAACAGTAAGAATTACCGCAGCAGAGGCTGTTGAGGGAATTCCGGATGTTACAACCGCATCACTTGCACTCGGAGACAATTTCCTTTTCGAAATTGTTGCTGAAGCACCCAATGGTGTTAAATCACGTTCAAATATTCTGGTCAATGCATCGGTTGCCTGTGAATCTGATCTGACAGGAACATACACTGTAATTGCCAATGGAAGCTCAACAGATCCGGGCCCAACACCTGATGAGAATCCTGCCGTTAATTATGAGTCAGAAGTGACCCTGACTGAAACAGACGTTAACGGTATATACATTATTTCTGATTTTTCCGGAGGCTTATATCCGCTCTGGTATGATGTATACGGGCTAACACCTGAAGAATGTGAAGGAACCATCCAGGATATATGCGGCACCCTGAGTTATTACAATTTATTTGAACCTTATGGATCACCGGTCGAGGGAACAGGAAGTGTCGATCCGGTTACAGGTGTTATTACGCTTGAAGGAACAGCAACGGCATGGGGAGACACCTGGACACTGGTTTTGACCCCGAAGAAATGACAATCCGTTCATTGATTTTATATCAACAATACCATTGAAAGACCATCTTTCTGTGATTGAAGAATGCTGATACCCCGAGGGACGTTTTAAACCCTGCCTAGCCGGCAGTCATTCCCTTCGGGGTATCATTATGGATTCTCATAATGTCTTTTACGTCCGCTTACGTGCATGGAAAGTCCGGATCCGGACATTGAAAAAAGTATGTGCTCTTACAAATTTTGAGGTCAATATATTGATAAATTGAAAGTTAAGATATATGGCCTATTTTGTGTAATTAATTCAAGTTGCCAGTTATAAAGTTCTTAATATGATATAACCACATAGGGTACTTCATTATTGAAAGGTCTTTCTCAAAGAGATGTGAGAAATAACAGGGAACAGGTATAAATCAATATTTTATGTATCCTATTTTTAAAACTGTATGAAAACCCTGGCAAATCTTACCTGTACATTTGTAATCCTTTTGGGATTACCGGGGATTTCTTATTCTTTTGCTTCTCCATATGATCAGTCCTCTGACAATATACTGGTTGAATCGGCTTCAGATTCTTTACGGCTCATAACACTCTTTGATTCAGCAAAATATTATGTCAGGATTGACCCAATCCTCAGTAAGAATCTGCTGCAAAAGCTCATTTATATTGGCGAACAAAAAAACAGCAGCCTGTTGCCTGAATATTATAACATATATGGGTCGGCAAATTATTTTCTTGGCAAATATTCAGATTCAAAGCTGTATTATGAGAAGTCACTAAAACTCTATCAGCAATGTAAAGATACTGTTGAAATTATCAGACTTCAGAATAATCTTGGCTATCTTTTTTCTGTTACAGGCAATTATGAACTTTCACTTGAACATTATCATCAGGGATTGTTGCTGGCTGAGACCCTGTATCAAGGAGGAAGGCTGCCCTCCATTTCATCACAACTCGGAAATAAAACTGCCGATCAGCTGCTGAATCATCTTTATGCCAATATAGGCAGAATTCATGCACGATATAACAATTACCAGGATGCTATTAACAACTACCAGCGGGCTCTTGAATCAGCTGAAAAAGCCGGGAACAGGTATTACTACGCATATTATCTTAATGAGTTGGCTACTCTGCATACAGAAATCAAAGAATACGAACAGGCATTAATATTTTGTAACCGTGCTATTGAGGTTAACAAGGAAATTGATAACAGGTTGGGCATAGGCATTAATTATCAGACTATGGGAGAGATCTATGCCCGTAAGGATAAAATTGAAAATGCCGAGATATATCTGAACAAAGGGCTCGAACTTATTGAAAATGAAGATGATTTACCAAGCAAAGCCGATGCTCTATTCAGCAGAATTCGCATTCAATTGAGTACCAGACAGTTTTTAAATGTTCAGCAGGATCTTGACGAATGTCTTGATATTGCCCATAATACAGGTAATATTGATATTCTGAAAAACTACCATTTCTACCAGTTTCAACTTGATTCATCAAGAGGGAAAACAGAAAGCGCTCTTGAGAATTTTGTAAAATATCATAATTTACAATCGACACTTTTGGATATCCAGAAAAATAAACGCATCAATGAATTGCAGATTGCTTATGAATCACAGCGAAAGGAAAAGGAATTGGAGTTGCTGTCAAAAGAAAACGAGGTACAGCGCGTAAAATTAAATAAGGCCCGGAATTTTGTTTATTTCATTATTGGTGCTTTTACATTGATCCTTATAATTGTTTACCTCCTGATGCAATACCAGAAACTCAGGATTAAACATAAAGTCATTGAGCTTAAGCAGAAGAATCTCAATCAACAGATGAATCCGCATTTTGTTTACAATTGTCTGAATTCAATTCAATGCTATATTTTTCAAAATGATACAGGCCGGTCTATGATCTATCTGTCGAAATTCGCCAAACTTATGCGCAGGATCCTGCAGAGTTCACAGCATGAGTATATGTCCATTCATGATGAAACCGAACTACTGACATTATACCTGGAACTGGAGTCTATGCGTTTCAAGGGAAAATTTGACTACAACATAAAAGTGGATGGGAAAATCGATCCTGACTATTATAAGATCCCTACCCTTTTGTTGCAGCCTTTTGTGGAAAATTCACTTTGGCACGGTATTCAGAATAAAACCGGGAAAGGACATATTGACATTGAATTCAGACTTATTAATGATCTTCTTTTATGCAGTATTGAAGATGACGGCATAGGCCGTAATAAAGCAGCTCTTCTGAAAAAAGAATACCATGAAAATCATCGGTCGCTTGGAACACATATTACACAGGACCGCATGAGATTACTGAGGGAATTATACGGTAAAAAGCTTGATATTCGGTATATTGACCTTACAAATAATAACAATTTACCTGCAGGTACCCGTGTTGAGATCAATCTGCCTGTTTTAAACTAAGTATACATGTTACAAACAATTATCATCGACGATGAACCTGACTGCATCCTGTTTCTTGAGAATATCCTCAGGACAAATTGTTCTTATATCAATGTTGCCGGAACTGCAACAACGGTTTCAGACGGAATAAAGGAAATTCTTAAAAATAACCCCGACCTCGTATTGCTCGATGTCAAGTTATCTCCCGGAACAGGTTTCGATATTCTGAATAAAATACCACAAAGGAATTTTAAAATAATTTTTATTACAGCCCACGATGATTATGCTATTCAGGCATTTCGTTACAGCGCTGTTGATTATATCCTTAAGCCCGTAGATATCACAGATCTGATTTCAGCCGTCAGCAAAGTCAATCAGTCGGTTTCACATAATCATATGCTGGATTTCAACGTATTACTTGATAACATAAAAACAGATATTCCTCAAAAGCTTGCCATTCCCACTTCATCAGGTTATGAGTATCTTAATGTAAGCGAAATAATTCATATCCAGGCAGACAGGAGTTACTGTGTATTCCACCTTATCAGCAAAAGAAAGATAATGGTGTCAAAATGCCTGAATGATTATCAGCAAATCCTTGATGACAGAAAGTTTTTCAGAATTCATCATTCATTTCTTATCAATCTTCAGCATGTAAAATCATTATCGAGGAAAGACGGCGGATTTGTTGAAATGACCGATGGCAGTCAGATACCCATTGCCAGAAGAAAGAGAGAGTTCTTTGCTGAAGCCATGAGGAGATATGCTATGTAGTCTTTTTACAGTTTAATACTATTTCATCTTTCAGCCCCAGGACAGGTTCTGCGTTAAAATGATCAATATAAACTGAGAAGCCGGCTTTCTGTAAACGTTCACGCAGACCTTCAGCCGAATATAAACGAACATGGTCTTCCTGCCCAAAATGCTGTAACCTTCCGGCAGGATCGGAAATATTGTTATTTTCATAAATGTCACCTTCTTTGAAAGGTGTTTGAATCAATACCGTGCCCCCCGGTTTTAAAATACGGTATAATTCTCTGATGGCTTTTCTGTCATCAGGAATATGTTCAAGAACATGAAAGCAGATAATAAGGTCAAAACATCCGTCTTTCTCAGGAACATCAGTGATGTCATAATGTTTGTCAGTATGAGCATTCCGGTCATAATCCGTTGTGCTGTATCCTTCAGAAAAGAACCGATTCATTTTATGCTGAAGAATTCTCGAAGGTGAAAAGTGCAATATCTTTATTCCTGTCTTCAGCCAATCATTCTGCTGAAGTATCAGCCATAAACGCCGGTGCCTCGGAAGGCTTCCGCAACGCGGGCAAAGGAGGTCACCTGACTGAAGTGTGATAAACCGTGAAAAAGATCCGCTGCATAATACACATTTTACTATCCGGCCACGGTAAAAAACAGAGAAAAGCCGTCGCAGCAGAAACTCTGAACGAAGAATAAACCGCTTTGGCAAAAGGTAATACAACGCTTTTTTTACGGTTGAATACATGTATGATAGAATTATTTTGTATTTTTCAATGATTATAAATCCCCGTAAATATCAAAATTTATATTATGAAAACGAAATTATTGCTGATTGTATGGTTGATCTTCCCGTTATTGTTCGCCTGCACATCTAAAGAAGCTCAGAATAAAGACAATAAATACATGTATTTTATCAGTGCAAAGCCAGAATCGGTTGGATTTTCATCGAACCGGCTGGCCCGATTGGATACATTTCTGCAACAGGCTGTTGACAGGGGGGATATTCCTAATGCTGCCACCTTTATTGTCCGAAAGGGAAAAGTTGTTCATTACAAGGCTTTTGGTTTTCGTGATATTGAAAAGAACATTCCGCTTGAAACTACAGATATATTTCGTATAGCATCGCAAAGCAAGGCCATAATTTCTGTTGCCCTGATGACCCTTTATGAGGAAGGCAGGTTCTGGCTCGACGAACCTGTTTCCAAATATATTCCTGCTTTCAGAAATCCCACTGTCCTTGAAACCTTTAACCCGGCAGATTCGTCATATACTGTGCGTCCGGCCAGGAGCGAGATTACAATCAGACAGTTGCTGAATCATACTGCCGGTTATCCTTATGACCATCCTGTATATGTGAAAGCCGGCATACCCATGCTTAACAGCACCGATGATATAACAATAGAAGAAGTTGTTAACAGACTGGCTGCTCTGCCTCTTGTTCACGATCCGGGTGAGGCATTTACTTACGGCTTGCACACTGACATTATCGGTCGCCTGGTGGAGGTCCTCTCAAGCAAATCGCTGGATATATATCTGAAAGAACGAATATTTGATCCGCTGGGTATGAAAGATACCTATTTCTATCTGCCGGAAGAAAAAAAGGACAGATTGGTAACGTTGTATGAAAAACCAACAATTGACAGCAAACTTAAAGTGGCTTCCAGTCAATTGAACCAGTTTTTTCCAGTGTCAGGACATAAAAAGTATTTTTCAGGGGGAGCAGGTCTGGTTGGCACAATTGAAGACTATGGCCGTTTATGTCTGATGTTGCTGAATGGTGGCGAATTCAACGGTCAACGCATTCTGGGCCGAAAAACCATTGAGATGATGATCTCCAACCAGATCGGAAATCTGGCGGTATGGGGCAGTGGTAATAAATTTGGGCTGGGTTTTGAAATAATAACAGAACAGGGCGCTGCCAAAATACCCGGATCTGTTGGTTCATTCAAATGGGGCGGTGCTTACGCCACAGATTACCTTATTGACCCTGCAGAAGAGATGATTTGCCTGGTTTATACAAATTCAATGCCCAATGCATTCTGGCAAATAACACATTTATACAGACCTTTAATATACCAGGCGCTGGAGGACTAATTATTTGGTGATTTGGTGACCTGCCCGACGGCAGGCGGGTTTGGTGATTTGTTATGGTTGTTATGGTTGTTATGCTTTCTTTAATCTTTAATCAATAATCTTTGATCATTGATCTAAATTTTCATGCCAACCCCGTTACACTGCCATCAGGAAGCACCTTGATACGCGTAGCTGCGGGTACCTTTGGCAAACCCGGCATGGTCATAATATTGCCGCATATTACCACAACAAAACCGGCTCCTGCAGACAGTCGAAGCTCATTGACCGTTATCCGGAAGTTTCGTGGTCTTCCTGTAAGCTTCGGGTTGTCAGAAAGCGACTTAGGTGTTTTGGCTACACACACGGGAAAATTCTCATAGCCATGGCGATTCAGAAGTTCAAGGTCGGTAAGGGCTTTCTGTTCATAATCAACACCATCAGCCCCATACAGACGTATGGCAAGCGTCTCTATTTTATGTTCCAAAGTCTGGTCAAGCGCATACAAATATTTCGCTTTGCTATCCTGACTGGCCTGAACATTGCTGATCACGGCTTTTGCCAGGTCAACAGCCCCTGCCCCGCCCTTCCTGAAATTATCGGAGATAACAGCTTCAACGTGTTGTGTGTTACAATGAGCAACAATCTTGTTGAGATCTTCTTCACTGTCATCGCCAAAACGGTTGATGGATACAACCGGATTTATTCCGAACGCGCGAATGTTTTCTATATGTTTGTTAAGATTCCCAAATCCTCCTGAGTCATTCATACCTCCGTGATAGTTGATTGCTTTAACAGTTACCACGATAACGACAGCTTTTGGGAAAATTCCCGCTGAGCGGCATTTAATATGAAAAAACTTTTCTGCGCCCAGGTCTGTGGCAAAACCAGCTTCAGTTACAACGTAATTTGCAAGTTTTAAGGCCATGCGTGTAGCTATTGAAGTATTTGTGCCCTGAGCAATATTTGCAAAGGGACCGCCATGAACCAAAGCAGGTGTGTTTTCGAGCGTCTGCACCAAATTGGGGTGTATGGCATCACGCAACAAAACCTGCATGGCTCCTTCGGCATGAATATCAGACACCCTGACTGGATTTCCCTTATAAGTGAATCCTACAACAGTACGGGCAAGCCGCTGGCCAAGTTCCTGATAACTATCAGTAAGACAAAGCATAGCCATAACTTCAGAAGCCGGAGTTATGTTGAAGCCGTCCGGACGTGGAATACCGTGGTGTACACCACCCAGTCCCACAAAAATCTCTCTTAAAGCTCTGTCATTCAAATCCATTACTCTCTTCCAGACGATCCTTCGCGGATCAATCCCAAGTTCATTGCCATGCTGGAGGTGATTGTCAATCATTGCAGATAAGAGGTTATTGGCCTTGCTTACAGAATACATATCACCAACAAAATGAAGGTTGATATCTTCAGCCGGCATAACCTGTGATGCCCCCGCTCCGGTTCCTCCGCCTTTAACTCCAAAGTATGGGCCCAGCGATGGTTCCCTCAGGCAGATCAATGTATTATATCCCAGTTGCCTGAGAGCATCACCCAGCCCAATGGTCGTGGTAGTCTTTCCCTCTCCCTGGGGTGTGGGTGTCATGGCACTAACCAGTATGAGGTTTCCATCAGGATCATTCTTTCTGGCACTCAGATGGTCAATGGGAATTTTTGCAATATAATGGCCATGTGGCAGAATATTGTCATAATCCAGTCCAAGATCGGCTGCCACATCTTTTATCTTCCTTAATTGTTTTAGATTGTTTAAACTTTGCATGGTTAATGAGATTTCTAAGTCTTAGTTCAGAAAGGATTACAGTTATTAAAAATGCAAATAACACAATTTTTTTTCATAAAAAGATATGTCTGAAGCAATATTCATTGTAACAAGTCACGGGAAAGCATAATTTCGCATTATAACCAATAAGTCATGAATAATACTCCGCCCACCCTGTATCTAATTCCCTCTACTTTAGGTATTATTGAACCTGCCGAGGTTATCCCGGTGGGAGCCATACGGATTATTAAAAAACTAAGACGTTTTGTTGTTGAAGAAGAAAAAACGGCAAGGCGATTTCTGATAAAAGCCGGTATTGGTAAGCCAATTGAATCATTGGTCTTTTATATTCTGAATGAACACACGGCAAAAAACAGCATTGAATCGTTTCTCAAAGATTCAGGACAAGATGATATTGGTTTGTTATCAGAAGCCGGGGTTCCGGCTGTTGCTGATCCGGGAACAGAGCTGATAAGGCTGGCTCATATTAAGGGATTCAGGATTGTACCCTTGGTAGGCCCTTCATCCATTTTGCTGGCCGTGATGGCCTCGGGATTAAACGGCCAGAATTTTGCTTTCAGTGGTTACCTGCCTGTTAAAACAAATGAACGGATTAACTGCCTGAGATCTCTTGAAAAAAGATCACAGACTGAAAACCAGTCACAGGTATTCATTGAAGCACCTTATCGCAACAATCAACTCATGAAGGCGATTATCGACACTTGTTCTCATGAAACATGGCTGAGCATAGCCGTGAACCTGACTCTCGAAAACGAATTGATCGCAACAAAAACAATAGCACAATGGAAAAAAAACATACCCGATCTCCATAAAAAGCCGGCGGTTTTTATTCTGCAGAGAATGTAAAAAATAATAATAACATGTAATCGCTCACCTGCAATAATTACAACCTGCATGATCATTTACACTACGGAGACATAGCAGGCAAACCGTGAACTACTTTCTATACTGGTTCAAGCGCCTGCCTGTCAGACAGGTCCGCCTGGGCCTGCGGTAAGAATATAGATCAAAGATCAAAGATTAAAGAAGTATTTCTGAATCACCAAACCCGACTGCCGTCGGGCAGGTCACCAAATAACATCACTCTGTTGAACCCCGTAAGATATCAACAACCTGCAGGTCATATATGACTGTCTGGTATGCCGGGACTATGCTGTAACCATACAGCACATTAATCAAACCTGTAGTGCCGAATGCCTCTGTATAAGGCAAAACGGCAATAGCGCGTGTTCCTTTTCGCATAGTATCGAGGGCGGCAGTGAATCCATCAGGTATCTTCTTGATATAACCACCAAGGATAGTTTCTTCTTTACCATAGACAAATCTTAAAGGATCAGCAACATCATAGTTCGAATCAAACTCTTTTAACCGGATCATACCCTTGTCTATATACGGATACTTTCCCGAGAATCTTATCACAAGAGTGTCATTATTCATAACTTCCGTGGTATCACTTGTTGTCAGATATTCTTTATAATAGATATCCCCATATGCGTTTGAGGTGGTATCCATGCCATTTTCGGCAAGATAACGCAACAACAACACATTTTCATATTCAACGGGGTCTTTAATTACTGAAATAAGGTGTATGCTGTATTTCACCGGTTTGCAATCGTAAAAGGCCAGTTCGGTTGGAATGATAAGAGTAGCCCAGCCGCCCTCCTGCATATATGATAAGCCGCTGTTGAATCCGGCACGGCTGTATCCGTAAATAAATTTGACAGGGCCGTAAGGATAATCATCAAATTCATTGCCAGCTGACCAGTCATCTTTCAGCGTGCTGTCGGTGGTTTCAATAATAGTGCCGTTAAGGTACATGCCTGTATATTCAACAACAATATAATCATCCGGCTCAGGAGAAAGTCCGGTCCCTATAGTATCCGGTATATAATAGATTCCGCTCTCCTTCCTGTATTCATCCGGGATATTGTTTTCGCTGATATATTTGTCAAGTTCCTCCTGTCCTTTCTTTTCACATTCTTCCCAATCATTTTCCAAACAGCCGGAAAGAAGTAAAGCCCCCATTCCTGCCATTATGCTGAACCTGAAAATCCGATGCCAATTATTCTTTTTCATTTTTTGAACTTGTTTACTTTAATTTTTATTTATAAGTGGATGTTTAAAAACGTAAATGGTTGCGTTTATATTATACGCGGCGAAATTACTTCTAAAATTTCAACTTCAAAAATCAGCGAGGTGAATGGTGGTATCATGCCGGTAGATGACCCTTCACTGCCAAAAGCCAGGTCAGAAGGCAGTATCACAAGTGATTTCTCTCCTTCTTTCATCATCCCAATGGCTTCCTCAAGTCCTTTTACCACCTGCCATTCTGTTCCGTAAACAAATTGAAAAGGTTGATTTCGCTTTACAGTGGAGTCAAAGAACTTGCCATTGAGAAATCTGCCCTCATAGTTGATGGTAATGGTATCGCCAGGTTCAACTTTCTTGCCGGTTCCGGGAATGAGATTAATGAAATATATTCCGGAAGCCATAAGCTCAACGGGCAACTTTTCTTCTTCAATGAATTGACGTAAAATCACTTTTTCATATTCTCCGAAGTCTTCAATCCAGTGCAGGAAAGCTTCTTTTTCCTTTCTGTATTCAGTTTCTGTTTGAATATCAAGCATATCAATGGTAACTTTCATTTTGTCATCAGGCTGCAGGAAGGAAGGCAATTCCGACTGTAGTGTTTTCCCAAAGAAATCAGCAGCTGAAATAATAAAAGTTGCTGATTCCTTTTCTGAAAGCATGCCAAAGCACTCATCAACAGACCCTTCGAAGGTGGGACCGGTAAGTTGAAATTTACGATGAGCTTTAAAAAATACGGAATCATCCATTGTTTTATAACTCAGGTTTACCGTAATATAATCGCCGGGTTTAGCTCTTATATCATCCTCTCCAACTGTGTGAAGCTGATAATATATTCCGTGACCTGCCCGCCTGAATCCGGGGTATTTTGAAAAATACCGGCACGAACCGACGCTTATCAGGACCAAGATCATTACCAAGAATCCTTTATATTTCATGCGTATATACTTCTATTTATGTTTATATTCAATGTCTTATATTATATTCAGAAAATGACGTCAGGTTGAGCTTTTCTGTTTGTTTGGATTTTTCGGCCCGGGTTTATGCCAGGCTGTTAAATAAAAAATGAAAACTGTTGTAAACAATCGATCATCTTTAATCCTCCATATTCACAACCTCAACTTCATAAATGATCACCGATCTGGCCGGTATTCTGTTGCCATCTCCCGGTAATCCATGGGCAAGGTGAGGCGGCATAATAAAATGCGCCTTACTGCCTTCCTTCAGCAACAGAATGCCTTCTTCAAGTCCTGATTCTACCCCACCCTGGCCGACCCGGAATTGTTTCATACCCAAAGAATCAGATGAATAACAATGAGTGCCGTCAAGCAATTCAAGACTGTAATTAAGCGTTACTTGTTTTCCCTGAGTAATGTTGTTCCCATGACCTTCATCCGTAATCATATACCATAAACCAGAGGCTGTCTCTTGCATTTCCCAGTTACGCCGTTTGATGTAGGCCTTAATTTTTTCAGCATCTTTCTTCACAAGGATACGGTTTGCACCAACAAGTGCTTCTTTGGTCTTCCGGAATTCTTCTTCCGATACAGTTTTTTCCTGTTTGCGGCAACCGGTAATAATAAGAAACAGGAAAACAAAATATATTATGCTGTATTTACTCATCATAGTCAATAAGTTCATCATGGTACTTTGGCAGTAAGTCTCTGAACAGATCAAGTGCAGTTTCGAGTGATTCATATATCTCACCTCCTGATGCATTGCGATGACCACCTCCGTTAAAATGTCTGGCTGAAAAAGTATTGACCGGAAAAGCGCCTTTTGATCGAAAGGATACTTTGACATGATCTTCTTTTTCAATGAAAAAGGCAGAGAATCTGACACCTCTGATAGAAAGAGGATAGTTAACAAATCCTTCCGAATCGCCGATCTGAAAATTATATTTCTCCTGGTCTTTTTGGCTGAGCCATATCATTGCAGTCCTGTGGGAAGGGTAATATTCCATCCGCTTGTCCAGACAAAATCCCAGCAACCTCATACGATCAGACGAAAAACTATCGTAAATCCTGTAATATATCTTATCCTTATCAATGCCATAACACAAAAGGTCTGCCACAATAAAATATGTGTCAGGAGACGATGAATTATAACTGAAGCAACCGGTATCGGTCATGATGCCAACAAATAAACAGAGGGCTATTTCGCGGTCCATATGATCTTTCAATGTTGTTTTCTGCAAAAACCGGTAAACCAGTTCAGCCGATGAACTTACATTTGTATCGGACAGCATGCAATCAACTTCGACGACCGGATCGGGATGATGATCGATGAGGACTTTAAAGGCCTGTGATTGTGTAACAGGTTCATTTATGCCTTTCATTCTTCGAACATCGTTGAAATCAACAAAAAACAATATATCAGATGATTGAATATGTTGGATTATTTTTTCTTCGTTGCCGGGCAGCGTGATTATTTCATCAGCACCGGGAAGCCATTTTAAGAAATCAGGAAAGTCATTTGGCACAATAACATGACAGGTATGTCCGGCCTTTTTCAGAGACATCTGCAGGCCAAGCGTGGAACCAATGGCATCACCATCGGGATTGAAATGAGTAATGATGACTATTTTTCCGAAAGACGCAGATATCAGACTTTGCAGTTTTTCAAAGCCTTTTATCCCATCTGAATTTTCTATTGAACTCATAATTAGCAATTCAATTCAAAATTAAACAACTTTAAAACCCGCAACAGTTTTCCATATCGCAATTTATAAGAAAATTTTAACAAAGATCACAATTGTCAATGCTAAAGATTCGCTAATCTGCCCCGCAGATGAAAACTACCATCATTATTGAAGGCATGATCTGCATTTAAAAAAAATTTATATATTCGGCCGAAATAACCCTCTCAAACATGGCAGGTACCAAAACGCTAACCATTATCAAACCGGGCGCTGTAAGAAACGAATTTATCGGCCCGATACTGGCTAAGATCAACGCCAATGGCTTTCACATTGCAGCACTTAAACTGATACGCCTGACACGGGAACAGGCAGAACGTTTTTATGCTGTACACAGGGAAAAACAATTTTTTGAAAACCTGATCAGCTTCATGGCATCTGGACAGGTCGTGGTGGCTATCCTGGAAAAAGAGAATGCTGTTGCCGATTATCGCAGGCTCATGGGCAGCACAGATCCGTTAAAGGCTGAAGAAGGTACTATACGGAAAATGTTTGCCGAGAATATTGAACGAAATGCTGTTCATGGTTCCGACAGCGATGAAAATGCGGAAATCGAATGTGACTTCTTTTTTGCCAGAAGTGAACGCTTTTCAAATTTCACTGATTGAGACAATTTTAAAAATAAAATAATGCATTTAGCTTAAGTGGCCATTTATGAAAATAATAATTGATTTAAGATTGAAGATTAACGATTTTAGATTTATGAAGTCAAAGGCAAAAACAAAACAATCAATACTATAGAAACCTGAAAACCTGCACTCACCCTTCTATAATCAAAAATCTGCATTCTTAATTCTTAATCATATTAAGATTTTTATAACTGGCAACTTGAATTATTTATAATTAATTCAACGTATTACAATAGCATCAATCAGTTTTTCTCCTGCCATTTCATTGAGTTTGTCCAGTATAGACCTGCGCATCATCATCAGTTCGCTCCTTGCCACTGAAGAGGTCAGATGCACATAAAACGTCCTGTCTTTCACATAGACTTGTTTTGTTCTTGATGCAATAGCCTTTCCCATCATATCATTCCATTGCGCAACAAGCCTTTTTTCTTTCAGCTTTTGGCTTATCCTTAGATCATCAAGACTATCCCTGATAACTTCTCCAATAGGGCGTGTTTCATTTCTCCTCATGACAAATTTTTCAAAATATAAATAAAGATAGGTAATTCCTGGAAAAACGAACCCTGTCCGTCATTGATTGTTAGTTTCTTCCCGGATAACCACATCGTTTTCAATATGGAAGAATTTGTAAGCTGCGCCAATTTCATGCAAAATATCTTTCATTCTTTCAGGGTCAGTATGAGTAATAAAAATCTGACCAAAATGATCTTCAGCAACCAGCTTTATGATCTGTTTTACCCTTTTTTCATCAAACTTGTCAAAAATATCATCAAACAGGAAAATGGGAAGGATGTTGTTTACCTCCTTAATAAAATCAAACTGTGCCAGTTTCAGTGAAACCAGGTAGGTTTTCTGCTGTCCCTGAGAACCGTTGCGTTTTATCGGCAGGTTGTCAAGCGTAAGGCTGAGATCATCTTTATGCACACCAACAGTAGAGTATTGCAGTATTCTGTCTTTGGTCCTCGCTTCATTCAGCTGATCACGATACGAACCGTTTTTCAGTTGCGAATTATAGCAAAGGTCTACATTTTCTTTACCCTGTGCGATAAAATCATAATAATGCTGAAAAACAGGCACAAGACGTGATGCAAAATTACTCCGCCGGTCAAAAATTCTTTCGGCATATGGGATGATCTGTTCATCATAGGCAGCCAGTGTTTCTTCATCAAATCTGCCTGAAGCAGCAACATCTTTCAGCAATTTATTTCGCTGCATCAGCAAATGGTTGAAATGTATATTGTCTTCGAGGTATTGCCGGTCAAACTGTGATATAACACTGTTCATAAATTTCCGGCGTTCATCACTGCCCTCTGTTATAAGGCAGGCATCAGCGGGTGAAATAACAACAACGGGAATGAGGCCAATATGATCAGAAAGACGGTCATATTCCTTTTTATTGCGTTTAAAGACTTTATTTCGCATCCGCTGTATCGCGCAATAGATTTCTTCAGTTCTGTCGTTTACAGAGAATAAGCCTTGTATAACTGAAAATTCCGAACCTGTCCTTATGTTTTGTGTGTCAATTGGATTGAAATAGCTTTTGCACATGCACAGATAATGTATTGCATCAAGAACATTGGTTTTACCAACGCCGTTGTTGCCTGTAAAGCAATTTATTCTTTGTGAGAACTCGAATTCGGCTTCAGTATAATTCTTAAAATTAACAAGTGAAAGATTCTTCAGATACATGTCAGACTAAAAATTATTAATAATCAACGGTCAAAAGTAAGGAATCAATTTCAATTCTTTTTGAAAAATTATTTCTTCATAAAGGATAAAAAAATTACATTTGCGTTCTGTTAAAAAAATAGGAAAAATGAGCAAGAAAAAAGATACTTCGGATGCAGGGTTTCAGACAGTTGAAAATGCATTAAGTAAAACAGAACAATATATTGAAGAAAATCAACGCAGTCTTACGATAATCGTTCTCGCCATAGTGGTTGTTGTTGGCGGTTACCTTGGATATAAGAAATTTTATCTGCAACCCGCCAATGAGGAAGCTGTTGCCGCCATGTTTTATGCACAGAACTATTTCGAACAGGATTCCTTCAGACTGGCACTTGAAGGTGACGGCGCCAATTACGGTTTTCTTGATATTATTGATGAATATGGTATAACCAAAAGCGGCAACCTGGCCAATCTGTATTCAGGAATCTGCCTTTTCAAGCTGGGTGAATATGAAGAAGCCATCGAGTATCTCAAGGAATTTGACTCCAATGATATTTTTTATGCAACCATGGCCTTGGGTATAATCGGTGACAGTTATGTTGAACTTGATGACCTTGAGACAGCCGTTTCTTTTTATATGAAAGCTGCAGAGCGAAAAAAGAACAACCTTACAACACCGGTGTATGCAAAAAAAGCCGGTTTGGTCTATGAAGAGCTGCAGGAATACAAGAAGGCGCTGAGTTGTTATGAGACGATACGGAATGAATACCCTGACTCTGATGAAGGACGTGATATTGAAAGGCATATCGCTGCAGTAAAAATGAAAATCTGAGTTGAATAGCATGCATCTTTGCTAAACACAGGGGATATGGCTACGGCTAACAAAAACCTCTCAGAATATGATCCGGAAACCATACCGGATGCATCTCCATTCAAATTCGGAATTGTGGTTTCAGAATGGAATCATGAAATTACGGGAGCCTTGCTTGAAGGCACACGCAACACCCTTTTAAAGCACGGCGCAAAACCTGAAAACATATTCGTGACTTATGTCCCGGGTAGTTTTGAACTCACCGTCGGCGCACAGTTAATGGCCGGAAACAGGAAATTACAGGCTGTAATATGTCTGGGTTGTGTGATTCAGGGTGAAACACGCCATTTTGACTTCATCTGTCAAAGTGTTACCCAGGGTATTACACAACTCAATGTTATACACAATATTCCCTTTATTTTCGGTGTACTGACAACACAAAATCTTCAGCAGGCCAAAGACAGAGCCGGCGGCAGGCATGGCAACAAGGGAGACGAAGCTGCTGTTACAGCCATTAAAATGGCTTTCCTGAAACATGAAATTGAAAAATAAGAATTATTTTGGTATTGGTCTTAGAGAAGGCACAAGCAGACGCTCAGTATGGAATACCGATTACTGAATACCGGTTACTGAACACTGGTTTCCCCCTATCCTGCTCTGCCAGATCTGTAGCTGCTTCAGAACCATAAACTGTAAAACACAGGCAGGTCTTTCCTCCCCAAACCCCACCACCCACACAACTTGTCCCTTGTCCCTAATACAGCATCCTCACCCGTATGGTTCCCTCAATGGCTTTTAATTCTTTCAGTATGCTGCTGCCAAGCTTGCTGTCTGTATCAATGATCACATAGCCTATATCAGGATCAGTCTGAAGGTATTCTGCTGCTATATTAATGCCTTTTGATGTGAATACATAGTTAACCTCTTTCAATATGCCGGGCTCATTCTTATGGATATGCAGGAAACGTTGTACATTATGGTTGGGCTGAAGGGATATCTGCACAAAATTGGTTGACCCTATGGTTGCACCTGTATCACTGTATTTCACAAGTTTTTCCGCCACCTCTGTTCCTATGTTCTCCTGGGCCTCTATAGTGCTTCCCCCCACATGAGGCGACAGGATAACATTATCATAGTGTTGCAGATCGGAGATAAAGGGATCAGTATTTGAAGCCGGTTCATCCGGAAATACATCAAGGGCTGCACCCAAAAGATGACCTGATTTTAAAGCTTTTGTCAAGGCAGAAATATCAACAACCGAACCCCTTGCCAGGTTAAGCAGGCATGACCCTTTGCGCATTAATGACAATTCACGTTCACCGATCATATTCCGCGTAAGAGATGTTTCGGGAACATGGAGGGTCACAATATGCGCAACAGACAGTAATTCCTCGAGTGAAGAACAGGCAACAGCTTTTCCCAGACTCAGCTTTTTAACGATATCATAATAATATACATTCATACCCAGGGCCTCTGCCAGGATCGACACCTGTGATCCGATGTGCCCGTAACCAATAATTCCCAGATTCTTATCACGAACCTCAAAGGAATTGCTGGCTGATTTCAGCCATTTCCCTTTATGGGCAGCTGCATTTTTCACAGGGATATTGCGCAGAAGCAAAATACACTCGGCAATGACCAGCTCAGCTACCGAACGTGTGTTGGAAAACGGAGCATTGAAAACCGGAATGCCCGACAGTTTGGCCGTATTGTTATCAACCTGGTTGGTACCAATGCTGAAACAACCTATGGCAAACAGCTTTTCAGCGGCATTCAATATCTCTTTTGTAAGATGAGTGCGTGAACGGATACCAATAATGCTGGCATGCCTTATTTTTTCTTTTAAAACTTCATCACTAAGAGCGTTAGGAAGGCATTCTATATTCGTATAGCCATTGCCAACAAAAAAATCATGTGCACTCTGATGAATGCCCTCAAGGAGCAATACTTTGATCTTTTCTTTCTGAAGCGAATACTTTCTGGTCATAGTTCAATCCGGTATAAAACCAATATTGAGTCCACCACAAAAACTTTAAACGGTTCAATCCATTGCAGATAATATTTGCCACTAAAACACTAAAACACCAAAATAATCTCATGCAATAAAGCAATGTTGTATGCTTTTTTGCTTTCGTACCTTTTGTTAAAAACTTATACTCCAATTCCTTTGTGGTAAAACAGGTTTTCCAATCAGGGATGAAAATAAAAAAAACCGTGAATAATGAATTACTAATATCTGTTATTGCCGACATTTAACAACAATATTTTAACTCTGATCATAAAATGCTATCTTGCCGATAAAACAAATAATTTTACAAATCGTATTATTTTTAAAACAATATTCATTTCTGAACGTGCGATATCTGTTAAAAATAACCATATCAGGTATACTGCTGTCTTTTTTGCTGAAAGCTTCGCTTTCATCGCAGGTTCTTAATGACTCAGCCACATATAACCTTATAAAAAAAGGCGTGGAATACATTTATAACTGTGAATTCGATAAGGCCACGGCCGTTTATGAAAAACTTAAATCAGGATATCCGGAACATCCCATGCCATACCTTTTCAACGGGATGATAACATACTGGCGTTATTTTCCGTTGATCCCCACTTCTCCGATAGTGTCATCTTTTGAACAAAACATGTATAAATGCATTGAACTGTGCGAAAAGATACCCGATCCATCATATGAACCTGAATATGCCTTATCAGAACTCGGTGCCAGGGGATTACTCTTACTTTATTATGCTGATAACGATCTCAGCATGAGCGTTATTTCGATAGCTGCCAAAACTTACCAGCTGGTCACCCGCGCTTTTGATTTAACTGATTCCTATGATGATTTTTATTTTATAACCGGACTGTATAATTATTACAGGGAGGCATATCCTGAATCACATCCGGTGTACAAACCATTTGCCATTCTGTTTCCCCGGGGAGATAAGGTAAAAGGATTGAAAGAGCTGAGTCAGGCTGCACGTTATGCCATATTTCTGAAAGCTGAAGCCTATACTTTTCTTTCAGGGATTTATATCAGTTTTGAGAACAACTACCCTACAGCACTTGCTTACAGTAAAAATTTGTACAGACAATACCCAAATAATAATCAGTTTCTTTCTGTTTATATAAAAAACATCCTGTTAATGAAACGTTATGATGAGGCGGAAAAATTGCTTGGACAGAATAAAAATCCCGAGAGCTTTTATTTCCGGTTTCAAAAAAACATTTTTAAGGGTATCCTCTATGAAAAGAAGTATCATAACAGCTACCTGGCTGAAACATTCTATAAGGCTGGCATAAAGCAGGCCGAAACCATCGGTGATTTTGCGAACGAATACCTTGCTTATGCCTATTTTGGTTTAAGCCGGATTATGAAAACTAAAAATGAAAACAAGTTAAGTAAAAGTTATTACAAGAAGGCAATGGATCTGGCCGCCTTCAAGAATGTGAATTTCAATTAATTCAAGTTACCGTCAATAAAATTCTTAATGCGATTTAAAAACATTGAATAATAATTTTTGATTTAAGAAAAGGTAAGTCTAAGTTGTATAGAATATATTGTATTGTTTAGCATTTTACTTCATAATTCTTAAGTCAATGTCGTTTAGTTAAGCTATAATCCTTTTTAATTCATGTCATAAAGCCTTTTAAAAGGTGATGCTTTCGTTTATTTTTCCTGGCAGGTCTTTTTATTTCTCTTGTAGCTTCAATCATTTTATTAAAAGCTTTTAACGCTCGTTTTATCAGTTTTTTAATAGATTTTGAAAAAACTAAGTGGTTTTCTTACTCCATGATGCTGCAAGTTACAGTTCGGAATACCCGGCCTATACTTGCAATAGGAGGGGAAATACATTCCCAATAAACCATACTTAGAACCATGATTAAATATTTAATTGAAAAACTTAGCAACGACAAACTCTGATTTGCATTTTATCTTAAAAAAACTAAAATTTTCCTTCACTTAAAAAAAAATAAAAGAAATTAAAATTTTTAAAGTATATTTGTTGATTATTTTAAGCTTACTTAAATATTTAATTAAACATACTTTATATAATAATTTCGATTGACATTATTTTTAAAGCAATGTGTTAGCAAATTAGCCTTTCCGCAGCAAATAGCAGGCTTATAACCCTGGCAGGAATATTTTTTACTAACAATGCTTTGGCAACTTATATGACAAGAAAACTAAATGAAGGTTTTATCAATACTTTTTATAAAACAAGTAAAATAGGCAGATATGAATCGACCCGTATTATTGTTTTGTTTTATTATGCTCATATTCCCGGTCATTAAGGCTCAACATACTGATGCCAATATATTTGGAGATGTGCAATGTGAAGGAGTGCATATTCCGTTTGCCAATGTTTATATAGAAGGCACAACAATTGGCACAACTACTGATGCTACCGGGCATTATATGCTGATTGATTTACCGGAAGGTAAACATGTAATTGTGGCAAAATCATTAGGATATTCAACTGTCAAGAAGGAAGTAGCTGTTGAAGCAAACAAAACACTTGAAATAAATTTCGTGTTGGAACAAGTGGTGATGACTGTTGATGAGGTTGTAATTACAGGAACAAAAACTTTTAGCAGAAGTACTGAAACGCCTGTTATTGTTAATGTATTGAATAGTAAAAATATCGAAGCTGTACAGGCCTGCAATATTTCCGAAGCCCTCAAATTTCAACCCGGTTTAAGAGTTGAAACAAACTGTCAGACATGCAATTATACACAATTACGCATTAATGGGCTTGGTGGCGGATATTCTCAGATTTTAATCAACGGAAGACTAATTTACAGTCCTTTAATCGGACTGTATGGCATGGAGCAAATACCTGCAAATATGGTTGAACGTATTGAAGTTGTCAGGGGGGGTGGTTCTGCTTTATACGGATCAAGTGCTATCGGGGGAACGGTTAATGTGATTACGCACATCCCAAATAATGCCGATTACAGTATAAGTTTTTCAACCCATAAAATTGATAAAGAATCTTTAGACAACTTATTGTTTGCAAATGTTACAATGGTATCGAAAAAGCGAAATGCAGGTGTGGTCCTTTTTGCAAATCGCAGATACCGTGAAGCTTATGACCATATTGGCGTTACGCTAAATTCTGATGGAATTAAAAAAGTTGAAAAGGACAATTTTTCAGAATTTCCGGAATTAAGAAACAACTCTTTTGGCGGAAATATTTTCTATCGGCCCGCACCAAATCAAAAACTTGAAATAAACTTCACAAGTATATATGAATATCGCTATGGTGGTGAAATGGTAGATAAAAAAGCACATCTGGCACAACAATCAGAAGAAAGAGTGCATAATATTTTAATGGGGGGCGTTGATTACCAGGTAAATTTTAATAACGACAACAGTTCTTTTATTGCGTACATTGCAGGACAATATACTAACAGGAAGCATTATACCGGACTTTATCCCGTCAGGGAAGAGTATGAATCTGATTCAGCTTTTTATAACGCTGAGCAAATACATTTAAAGAATCCTCCTTATGGTGCTACTGATAATACCACCCTGCAGGGAGGCTTGCAATTTAACCACAGGATTCCGCATTTTATTTCAGGAAGCAATACATTAACAGCAGGAATGGAATACATTACGGACAATATTATCGATTCAATACCTCAATTTCAATATGGAAAAAACCAGTTAACGGATAATATAGCATTTTTCTTACAAAGCAATTGGAAAGTCTCATCTTCAATTACTTTTCTGGCAGGATTAAGGGCTGACAAGCACAATTTAATTGACCATGTTATTGTCAGTCCTCGCCTATCCTTTCTTTACAGGTTAAGGAATTATACCCAATTACGCCTGACCTGGGGAACAGGATACAGGGCACCACAAGCTTTTGATGCCGACATGCACATTGCTTTTGCCGGTGGTGGCGTTTCCCGTATTTTTTTGGCTGACGATTTGAAAGAAGAACGTTCAAATAGTTTTAGCGGATCTGTGAATTTTGATTTACCTCGACCCAAATATATTGTCGGGTTTACCCTGGAAGGTTTTTACACCAAGTTAAACGATGCTTTTTACCTGCAACCTGCTGGTAAAGATGAACTCGGTGAACAATTTGAAAAAAGAAATGGTCGCGGAGCAACTGTAAAAGGCACAACCCTTGAAATCAGAACAAATTACAACAAAAAGGCACAAATTGAAGCCGGATTTACCTTGCAATCAAGCTTGCATGATGAAGCAGTAGAGAACATCAAAGGAATAGAATCTAAAAGAGAATTTTTAAGGACTCCTGATGAATATGGTTACATAATAATAACTTTATATCCGGCTGAAAGATTTAATGCATCTGTAAGCAGTCTTTATACCGGATCAATGTTACTGGCAAAATTCTCACCAAACGAATTAATTTATCCTGATGAATACAGAAGATCACCTTCATTCACGGAAATGAGCTTTAAATTAGGATATATTTTCCCATTGAAAACTATCGACTCAGGTATTGAAATATATGGAGGAATCAAAAATATAACCAATGTTTACCAGGATGATTTTGATAACTACCGCAACAGAGACAGCAATTATATTTACGGGCCATCGCTGCCAAGAAGTATTTATATCGGAATAAAACTTAAAGCCCTGTAAAAAAGCTTATAATTCCTGTTGAGGCTTTATAAAGGTCATGTGTACGCTCCAACGCTGCAAAAAATTATAATTCAACGATAGCTGTCTGACGTTTCGTCACTGCCGCGAGGTAAAGCCCGGGGTACCAGGCCTATACCTCGCGGCAGTGAGGTGTTTGATTAGTGAGAAATAAAAAAAGGAGTGCAGGTTTCTCTCTTGTTCAAAACTCACACTCCAAACTGTTCTGTGACCCCGGCGGGACTCAAACCCACAACCTTCTGATCCGTAGTCAGATGCTCTATTCAATTAAGCTACGGGGCCTGTTTTTCGGAGTGCAAATATAGAAAAAAATGATCGAATACCATCAGGATTCAATAAAGAGATTTCCTGAGGCAGATGCATTGCAATTATTCATCTGCAGGACAGCCTGGCAATGTTATTGTAACAGTGGTTCCCTGCCCTTCCCTGCTTTCAATAGCCAGTGAGCCATGGTTCATTTTTATCATATCACGGCAAAGGGAGAGTCCGAGACCTGTGCCCGGTTCATTTCCTGTACCCATCCTTGATATATTAATTTCCTCTTTAAGAAGAATTTCAATATCCTGTTGCGGAATACCTACGCCTGTATCCTGAACAGTAATATCGATCTTATCTTCCAAAACCATGGCATCAATAACAACCTGACCGCCAGCAGCAGTATATTTTAATGCATTGGAAATCAGATTTTGCAGCACTGAATGCATCATATTCCGGTCAGCCCGGATAAAAGTTTCGGGATAAACATAGGTTATGAGTTGTATATCTTTATTTTCGGCAACATGATAATAAAGATCATGCGCATCTTTCACAGCTTCATACAGATCGAACTTTGTTATAACCGGCTTAATTTTACTGCGCTGCATCTTCGACCAGTCGGATAGATTCTCAAGCAGACCGTAAGAATTTCTGACCGATGCATCAATGGCATTAACCAATTGAGTTATTTTACCTTTATCCAGCTCCTGTATCTTTTCCCTGAGTATATCCGAAAAACCCATTATATTGCTGAACGGATTTTTCAGATCATGGGTTATAAGCTGCAGAAATTTGTCCTTGCGGTGATCTGCTTCAATCAACTCATCAATTTTTTGCTGCATATGATCAACCGAATCAATCCGGCTGAGTTCCGTACCAGCACGTGAAGCCAGTAAGGATAAAACATAACGTGAATTAGGAATTTCTTCCATAGGATGGTCATCCATCAGAATGATCATACCTGTTACCTCGCCTTCATCATTAAATATCGGGGCTCCCATAAAACTATCTGCCCCCAGGATGGTAACAAGCTCATCATCAGGAAACATCTCCTTCAGGTTTCTCGGATAAAAAGTAGTATATCCTTTCAGGACATTAAGCGAAGAACTGCCTTCAAGTGAAAATGAAAAATTCTCTCTGTTTGTTCCGTTTGCCCAGCAATGCAGAGTTGACGCTTTCATCGAACCGGGTTCATCAAGACGGGCGACAAGACAGAAACGGGCATCAAAGGCTTTTGACAATAATCCTGTAATGGCGCTAAAGTATTCCAGTCCACTCACCTTTGAGGTGTGTTTTACCAAAGTTGACATCATCTCTGCTGTTTTCAGATAATCAACAACCCTTCTGGCACGAAATACAATTATTTTACCGGATTCTGTTTCGATAGGCTTAACATTAATCCTTCCCCAGAAAACATTACCCCTGATGGTCTTAAACGCCAATTCATGACTGTATTCCTGACCTTTGTTAATAGTTTCAATAAACTGATTTTTACTGAACTCAACAGGTTTAACATCATAAAGGCTGAAAACCTCGAAGCTTATAAGATCATTTTTATGTTGTGCCTGAAACAGACTCAAAGCCTTTTTATTGCAGTCAATAATTGTAAAATCAGCGCTGTTTAACAGAAAAATAGCATCGGGTGAATCATCAAATATGGCCCTGAAAAGTGGATCATCTTTGTATATCTTCAGAAATGATTCCTGCTTATTAAGGATTTTGAAGTTACGCATAGACCAAAGTCTTTAGTTTGATAGTAGTTCCTTTTCAAATATTACGACTTTATGTTGTATAAGGTTAAAAGAAATTGACGAAATGACGTTTTTTTTTTATGAACGGAAAAAGACTGGCTTCATTATAAGAAAAAGTATAAAAAGTAAACAAAAAAGCAGTTTTATATTATACTATTACTGTAACAAGTTACTGTTACAGGTGAACCGTGGAATATTTACAGATTAACTGATTTACAATTAACGGACCTGCCTGCCAAAGCGGCAGCGCAGGCAGGTTATCTGTGAACTAAAAAAGGTTTGAGCATTTGAAAATTTGAAGTATGATAGTTTTTCTATGACACGATAATACTGTGGACTGTGGACCTGTCTGCTGACAGGCAGGCTGTCGACCGTGGACTCTTTACTTATTTAAACAGTTCTTCATCACGAATGAGCAACAAGATTGCATTATGGGGTATAATAACGTATTTTTCGCTGTTGAATTCAATTTCCCAGCCGTTTTTCTGCAGGTATACTGCCAGATCTCCTTCTTTGGGCTGAAGCGGAACATACTTTACCTCATTGCTCTTGTCTTTCCAGGGCTCATCAACTTCGTTAACAGCAGGAATCGGGTATCCCGGGCCAACCTTTAGCACATAACCACTCTGGATCGATTCCTTTTCCTGAACACCAGGGGGAAGGTATAAACCGGTATTGGTTTTGTCATGGGGTGTTTTGGGCTTTATCAAAACCCTGTCTCCGACCATAATAAACTTTTCAAGCTTCTGTTTTCCAATTTCAAGTGCCATAATTTATGTATTGATAGTGTAAAGATAGATAATCATATTGTGTGAATAGAAATGACTAATAAATAAAAGATTGATGGAATAAAGATTAATTCGTGAGATTAATATTCCGGAATTGTAGTATTTGCAGTATATCAAACCGATTCTTTTCTCTTTTTTCTTTTATCTATAATCTAAATCTTGATTCTTCACTCAATAAAATATGCAAAACTGGTGTTAGTAAATAAACAAAAAATTGTTTCTATTTTTACTATTTTTATTGTGTCATTTTTGTTTTACGAAACCATTAAAAAATAAACGCGTAATAATAGGATAAATAACCTGCCTTATGAATGAAAGGGTAATTCAAAAAAGATCACAGCGAAAATACCATGTACCGGTTATTGGTCATTTTGCTGACAAAAGCATTCGGTTTAATTCCATTGTTGATGCAGAACGTATCACCGGAGTTAATTATAACCTGATTTTTGAAGCCTGCATCGGTAAGATCAGCAGAGCAGGAAATGCTTTGTGGGAATTTGAAAAAGGTAATCATTACATTAAATACAAAGCTTATTATCTGAGGGCTTTGGAAAAGGTCCGTGAGCTGGAAAACAAAAAAGCACATTAAGAACTTTCAGAGACACTGAAAAATGAAAAAGCTGTCAGACACCTTTTGAGGTGTTTGGCAGTTTTTTTATTGATTTATTTGCATTTCAGAATAGTGTCATCCTGAATGGTTTTCAAAAAATCAACGTGTTGTCTATTAAATTCTTATAGATTCCGATCCCGAAAAATAAGGACGTAATGACAACAGAACATCCTTTAGGACAGCCTCATCCTGAAGAGTATCCGGATATTTTATTTCTCAGTTATTCCTTTCCAATTGTCAGTCCTGAACGGGGATGCCGGGAGGCCTTCCTTATTATACAGGTTGGCATCATCGGGATTGTCAGCCCAGGCATATCTTACAGCTACAGGTTTATCTATTTTATCTGAGGTTACTATAACCCTGTTCCCTTCTATATAAGCTTTAGCCCATATAAATTGTTTATCAGCACCGGCAATTGCAAAGCCTTTCAGGTAGCCATATTTATCTTTTGCCATCAATCCGCTTCCTGTGTGGTCAAATTCGACCTCTACCCTGTTGCCGTTAATAGTGTATGATTTCATAACCGGCCCTGAAAAGACGATATCTTCATTATAGGCAATTTTCCTGGCTGCCAGGGCTAATCTGTAGCCAACATCCTGTTTGTTGCGTGGATGAATATCATCAGCATCACCAATATCTATGGCAACAGCCATGCCTGTATGAGGTGTTGAAACAGTCATCAGCTGAGCCTCACGCAGCTCAGCCCATTCACTGTTTGCAGGCTGAGGCAAAGGCTGCATGAAATTGGCAAGCTGCACAAAAAGAAAGACAAGGTCGGGATTGTTCCATTTCTCCCGCCAATTATTGATCATCAGGGGATGCAATGTGCGGTAAAGATAAGCTTCACCTGCATTTGATTCACCCTGGTACCAGATGGCCCCTTTGACGTTGTATTGTAACAATGGGTGAATCATGCTGTTGTACAATATAGAAGGGTAGTCATTAGGTCCCGCAACTGCATCATAAAAGCTGTAGCCGACCGGACTGATCCTGAATTTCCAATCTCCGGCGAGGCTGACAACAGATTGATTACCTTTAATATACAACAGGCTGTCATCGCTCCAGAATCCACCGCCACCCCCTGTATCTTCCACTCTTACGGTTATGGTATTCTTCCCTGGTTTTAAAATCCCGGGAGGAATATGATAAGATCTTTCATGGCTGTATTTAGCAATTGTCTCTCCTGTTTTTATGCCGTTCACCCAGGTAATATCACTGTCATCAATCTTTCCCAGCGAAAGAATCACAAGGGTGTTCACCAGTTCTTCCGGTATCATTACTTCACGGCGAAACCACACCACGCCATCCAGGCTGGGAAGCAATGAACCTTCCCATAAACCGGGAACTTTCATAACCGGCCAGCCAGAATCGTCATATGCTGTTTCTGCCCATAAGGCTTTTCCGTCAACAATTCCATCAGAGGTGCCTGATATAAGACTTCTGATCCTGTCACTTTTTTCCTGCTGCTCTGCTTCCAGTTTTTTCAGGTCAACATTGCGCAGGATATCCACTTTGTTTCTAACCTCGGGGACTGTATAAAGAGCATCATCGCTGGCCCATGACTCAATAAGCGTACCACCCCAATCAGTGCTGATAAGTCCAATGGGGATATTAAGATTGCTGAAAAGGTTCATACCAAAAAAGTATCCCACGGCAGAGAAACTTCCCACCGTTGCCGGAGAACAAACCAACCATTCTCCTCCCGATATATCTTCCTGCGGTTCAAATGCAATACGATTAGGCACATCAAACAAACGGATTTCAGGAAAATCGGCCTTGCTGATCTCTTCCGCGCTGTTGTCAGAATTGGCTACAATCCATTCCATGTTTGATTGTCCGGAACATATCCATACCTCACCTATCATTATATTCTCGAGTTGTATGATGTTATTTCCTTTTATTGTCATCTGGTAAGGTCCGCCCGCTTTCATTGAAGGAAATGTCATCTTCCATTTCCCTTCTTTATCAGCCTTTGAGGATAAAGTATTTCCGGCAAAAGATATCTCAACCTTTTCACGTGGATCAGCCCACCCCCAGAGGACAACCGGTTTTTCCCGCTGTAATACCATATTGCTGCCCAGGATATGGGGGAGCTTTATATTGCACCTGACAGACAGAAGACACGTGAAAATAAATACCATGATAAGAGTTATTCTCAATAATACACTGAAATGTTGACTTTTATTTGTTTTCATGATGATAGTTTTATTGGCTAAAAATAAGTAAATCCTGAGAGATACCGGATACTATTTTGAATAAATCCCCAAAATGAGTTAATTTGCAGATATAAAGAACAGAAAGCATTTATGACTATCCACCTGACTGAAAATGATTTATTCCGTCAACTTAAAAAAGGGGATGTCTATGCCTTTGAGAAGCTCTTCAAAGCTTATTACAGGAACCTTTGCTTTTTTGCTGAAAGCTATGTAAAAGAAAAGGCCATGGCTGAAGAGATTGTGGGTAATTTCTTCACCAATATATGGGAAAAACGATATATCATTGAAATTAAAGGCCCTGTAAAGTCATATTTCTATACAAGTATCCATAACCAGTGTATTAAATATCTCGAGCATCTTAAGGTAATGAAAAGATACCGCGACTATGCTTCGGCCAGGTTGCGTAATATCGAAATGCTTGCTCCAGCTTCCAATCCTTATCCTCTGGCTAACCTTATTTCGCAGGAAATTGTGGATGATATTGAAAAATCGATCAACGAACTTCCTGAAAAATGCAGGGAAGTATTTTGTCTCAGCCGTTTTGAAGAGATGAGCTATGAAGATATATCAGCTAAACTGAATATTTCGGTTAACACGGTAAGAACACAAATGGCAAGGGCTTTGCAAAAGCTGAGAGATAACTTAAAAGACTATTTGCCGCTTTATATCTATATAATTTTAAATGCTTTTTTAAATTGTTATCAATAAAAAACATTTAAGATCATGCTGCAGGACAAGCCAACAGAAAATACAGAAATACCCGGTTTTCTGGCCGAATTCTTTGCACAACCGGAGAAATTTCTTCAGGATGCAAAACTGCACAGCTGGCTGGATGAAGATCCCGGTCATCAGAGACTGTTTTGCGAATACTATGATATATGGCAGGGAAGCCTGAAAGCCAGGAATACTGATGATTATGATGAACATGAGGCCTGGTACAGGTTACGTAATTCCATGAAAATCGTTGATCTTGAAACCGGAAGAAAACCTCATTTTTTAATCCACACACCGATATGGAAAAGTGCCATTGCTGCAGCCATTATCGCTATTATTCTGATTCTTTCAGGTTTATTTTCGTACAGGCTTTACCAGCATGTTAAAATGCCGCTTGTTTATAATGAATATCATGTCCCTTACGGATCAAAATCCGCTGTTATTTTGCCCGACGGTTCAAAGGTATGGCTTAATGCCGGCAGCAGGATCATTTATAACAACCGCTTCGGAATCAGGAACCGTGAATTGTTCCTTGAAGGAGAAGCTCACTTCACCGTGGCAAAAGCAAAACCCGTTTTCAGGATTAAGACAGCTGGACTGAGCGTTGAAGCTGTTGGCACCATTTTTAATCTTAAAGCTTATCCCGAGGAAAATGTTGTTGAAACTACAGTTGAAGAAGGAATCGTTTATATTTTCCAGGATGTTACAGGCAGATCATCTTCAGACAAAACGGTATTAAGGACCAATCAAAGAGCTACCTATATTCATACAACAGGATTAAATGGAACACTTCTGCCTCTTAATGATGATCCACAGCACGATCTTCCTGTCAATAAAACTGCAGCATCAGACAGGGTTATCAGGGTAAACATTATGGAAAATATCAAACCGGCTGTTTATTCATCCTGGAAAGATGAGCGATGGATCATCGAAAGGGAGGAATTAAGATATTTGGTTAAAAAGCTTGAAAGAAGATATAATGTTAACTTCAGTTTCAGTGATGAATCCCTTAAAGACTATGTTTTCAGCGGAGTGCTGAAGGATGAAACACTGGAACAGGTACTTGACTATATCCGTCATACAGCCCCTATTGATTTTGAGATTCAACAGGATCAGGTCACATTATTTGAAGTCAATGCTTTGAAATCGAGAATTTAAAAAATCCGGGGAAAAACCATACAATATTTGTATTTCTTAATCCGTCCTGCTTCCGGGATTTTTCCACGCCTGATAATAATTTTTCTTCACCTTGTCACACTTTTTTGTGTTCATCGGGTCATTAAGTAAATCCAATAAAGCAAAAAAGCATTGAAGCGTTCCCGTGAAAATATTGTTGATCTGGCAGTAAAATATTTCGACGCGACCATTACGGAGCCGGAATTATGTGCGTTAAAAACCGCCTTTGAACAGGATCCTGAAAACCGAAGGCTATTTGACGAATATATGGATATCTGGCAGGCATCATCAAAAACCGTTAAGAGTAATGATTATGATGAAAAGGAGGCCTGGCATAATCTGAAAAACAGACTCAGAATAACTGAAAGTCCATTTCGCAGTCGTAATGTCATGCCCGGGCTCAGCTGGCTTTGGCAGGCAGCAGCTGCTGCTGTGATCTTTGTTTTTTTGGGCACAGGCGGATATCTTATTTATCATAACATAGTCAGGGAGCAGCCAAAATCTGTCAATACTGAGTATTATGTTCCTTTTGGTTCACGGTCAAAGGTTATACTGCCGGACGGATCGTCCGTTTGGCTTAATGCCGGCAGCAAAATGACATTTGACCAGCATTTCAGCCGTAAAAACCGTGATGTCCTTTTGGAAGGAGAAGGCTACTTTGATGTCAGGAAAACAAAAATACCTTTCTATGTAAAGGTAACCGGCGCAACTGTGAAAGTATTGGGAACAGCTTTTAATGTGAAGGCCTACCCTGATGAGAAAGTTATTGAGACGACAGTCACCAGGGGAACTGTGCAGGTATTTGATAACCAGGAGAATGCTGATGACGCCACACGCATTGTTTTGCACGCAAATCAAAAGGTGTCGATTATCAAGAATATTATTGGTCAGACCAATGACAGCCATGTCATTGCACAACAAAATCAGTCAGGGCAGCCTGCTGAAACCATAAATCAATCCCTTGTAAAATCATACCAGGTTGACCGAAATATCATACCCGAGATTTTTACGTCATGGAAAGACCAGAGATGGATCATCGAAAGGGAGGAGCTTCAATCGCTTGTTATCAAGCTTGGAAGACGTTATAATGTTGAATTTACTTTTAAAGATGAGGCTCTGAAACATTATGTTTTCAGCGGCGTACTTAAGGACGAAACCCTGGAACAGGTGATGGAAGCCATAAAACTCACCGCCCCCATTCAATACCAGATCGATCAGAAACAGGTAACCCTGTCAAAGAATAAATTCTATAAAACAAACCAGCCTTAAAAACTATGCCTATGGGAAAGGGATCCTGAAAACAAAAAACTGCAGAATGCAGCGAACATTCCGCAGTTTAAAACTAAAAAAACCTAAGTAAACATTTAAAAACACTACAAATTTATGAAAAAAGGTATTACCCTGAGTCTTTTTTCAGACAAAGAGACATTAACTAAACTCTTAAAGACCATGAAACTAATCGTATTTCTGATGTTTTTCGGAGTTTTTCAGTTGCAGGCAACACTCTATTCGCAGGATGGATTATTCTCTCTTAACATGGAAAATACATCGATGCGGAGCATTTTCAAAGAGATTGAAAAACAAAGCGACTTAAGGTTTTTCTACAATGATTTGCTGACCAATGTCGATAAACGTGTTACAGTAAACGCGAAAGACCTTAAGATCAATCAATTGCTCGACAAGCTCCTGGAAGGTTCAGATCTGACTTATAAGATCATGGAGAACAACCTGGTGCTTATTTCTCCCAAAGCCTTATTGCAGCAAAAGAAAGTGACCGGCAAGGTGGTAGCTGAATCAACAGGTGAAGCATTGCCGGGAGTGAATGTCATCATAAAAGGCACTGATATCGGAACAGTTACCGATTACGATGGCAATTATTCCATTATCACCACTACAGATGATGCTGTCCTGATATTCTCTTTCATTGGTTATGAAACTCAGGAAGTCGTTGTGGCGAACCAGAATGTAATTAATATTGCCCTGACAGAAAGCATTGAAGCCCTGGATGAGATCGTAGTAATCGGTTATGGCACACAGCGTAAGGCTGATGTTACCAGCGCCATCGTCAGTGTAAAAAGCGATGATTTTGTGGCCGGAAACATCCAGGATGCCGCAGAACTTGTTAAGGGTAAAGTTGCCGGATTAACTGTAACCAAAGGATCCGGTGACCCTAATGCGGAATCCACCATCCGTTTGCGTGGTATCACCAGTATGATGGCTGATATCACTCCTTTGGTACTTATCGATGGAATGGAAGGTTCGTTGAGCATGGTTGCACCCGAGAACATTGCTTCCATCGATGTGCTGAAGGATGCATCCGCTGCTGCCATATACGGCACCCGCGGTGCAAACGGAGTAATCCTGATCACCACCAACACAGGCAAGCGGATGGAACAGACCAATGTTAACTATTCGGCCTACGGAACCCTTTCTGATTTCTATAAAGTAGCCGATTTCATGGGGCCCAGGGATGTCCGTTTTGGTAAGACCACTTTCAGTGATAAGGGCTGGGATACCGACTGGCTGTCAGCGGTTTCGCAGATGGGTTATACACAAAACCACAGCCTGAGTATTACCGGTGGTACGCAGAAAACAAGCTATTCAGCCAATGTTGCCTATCGTCAGGAAGAAGGCACAATCAAAAAATCCAACAGTGATGATTTGAAAATGCAGTTCGATCTGAGCCATTGGTTTCTGGATGATAAAGTAAAACTGAATTTTAATCTCATTAAGGGCATCCACAAAAATGATATAACCAATGCCAGTGATGCCGGTGTTGAAAACATATACCGCCAGGCCGTTATCCGTAATCCGACTGAACCCATCTATATCAATGGCGATAAAGACCTTGGTTATTATGAAGACTGGACCGTATTTCAGTATTACAACCCTGTTGCCATGATTTATGAACAACTGGGTGAATACAAAAACGAGTGGACCCGTATGACAGGTAATGTTACTGTTGAACCTCTCAAAGGATGGCAGACCAACCTGAAATTGTCAACCAACAGATCTGACGAAAATACAGAGTCTTATACAACCAGGGATTATTATACATATCAGACTTCAGGCTATGAGGGCTATGCATATCTTAGCGGAATCTTCAGAGAAACCAACCAACTGGAATTAACCTCGCGTTATGACAAAATATTCAGGTCTGTTCATCGCTTCTCAGCATTGGTTGGATACAGCTATCAATACTACAGAGGAAAATTCAAAGCCGAAGGCAATTATGACTTTCCGACTGATGCATACCTTCATTACAATATATCTGCCGGGTCAGCTCTGAGAAATAAAGAAGATCCTGACGCATATATGGCCAGTGATGCAGATGACAACAAACTGATCGGTTTCTTCGGCAGGATCAGCTATGGCTATAAAGATAAATACAATATCCTGGCCAGTGTCCGTCACGAAGGCTCATCCAAGTTTGGAGCCAACCATAAATGGGGTACTTTCCCGGCCGTTTCAGCCGGCTGGACCATCAGCAACGAAGATTTCCTGGATAACTTTACCTGGATAACCAACCTGAAACTGCGTATCGGATATGGTGTAACGGGTATCATTGCCGGATCTTCATATGAATCCCTGGTGCGTTTCAATTATAACTCATCTTCATGGGGTTATTTCCTGAACAGTCAGGGTATATGGGCACCAAGCCTGGAAGCTGTCTCAAATCCCAATCCTGATCTGAAATGGGAAAAATCAGGGGAGTTTAATGTCGGTCTTGATTTTGGATTCCTTCAGGACCGGTTAACCGGTTCAATTGATTACTATAATAAGGTTTCAAGTGACCTGCTTTATAATTACAATGTTCCATCTCCTCCTAATCTTTTTACCACAACATATGCCAATGCCGGTAAAATGCAAAACCGTGGTATTGAAGTCATGGTGAAAGCAATCCCGGTAAAAACCGCTAATCTCCAATATATTACTGCCATAACGGTTTATCACAATACAAACAAGGTGGTCAGTCTTTCCAATGACCTGTATGAAACAGATAATTACCAGGATAATGGTTGGGCAGGCGACCCCGTATCTTTGCCAACGCAAAGATTGGAAGTCGGATCACACTTTGGCAGGTATTACACATTGATAACAAAAGGCCTTTCAGAAAACGGGCTGTGGATGGTACAGAATCCTGAAACCGGGCTTTATGAAGAATTTACCGCAGCCATGACCACGGCTGAAAGTTCATACCGTCAATGGACCGGGACATCTGCTATTCCCAAGCTATACCTTAACTGGGATAACTCAGTTCGCTGGAAGAATTTTGACCTGAAAGTTCAGCTGAGTTCTCAGCTTGGATTTCAGATTGTTAATGAACAGCGGATGTTCTATGAAAACAATTCAATCTCATACAACAGGCTTACATCAGCTGCTGATCCGATACCCGTTGTTGACCAAAATGGTAATTCCACAGGGGCATCGCGCCTTATGTCAACGGCTCAATCGCAGACCATCGTAAGCTGGTATTATGAGGATGGTGATTTTGTGAAGATCGATTATGTCACCCTGGGTTACACTTTTAACACATCAAAACTGAAGCTTGTTAATAATTTCCGTGTATACCTGTCGGGTGAAAACCTGCTGTGCATAACCAAGTACAAAGGTCTGGACCCGGAACTGAGCAACGACAATATTTATTACCTCGGAATTGACGGAAGGGATAAATATCCTACCATTCGTTCATTTTCTATCGGCGCCAGTATTAACTTTAAATAGGAAATCATCATGAAAATGAAAAATATAATATCAGTTGCATCCATGATCGGCTTTTTGGTGTTTATACCATCCTGTACTGACCTGGATGAAACCCTGTACAGTGAGCTTTCTGAAAGCAATATTTCTTACACAGACGAGGAAGTCGAAAGCATGTCGGGCCCTGTATATACCAATCTGCGCTATACTTACTGGGCATGGGAAGGTCTCTACGACCAGAGCGAGGAAAGCGGTGACCTGATTATGACCCCCCTTAGGCCTGGAGTTGGCTGGGGTGCACAATACATACTCATGCATAAGCACACCTACAACTCCTCAATCGGTCATTTTTACCAGACATGGTACTATCCTTATGTTGGTATTGGTTACTGCAACAAATTGCTTGATCTGGACGGGATAAAAGCGGATAAGGAAAAGGTGGCCGAATTTCGTGCCATGAGAGCACTTTACTATTACATCCTGCTTGACATCTTCCGTAATGTCCCTCTGATCACTACCTCCGACATACCGGCAGGATTCCTGCCTGAGCAGGAAGACCCGGCTGTAGTTTTCGATTTCATCTTTTCTGAGCTGAATGAAGCAAAGTCTGATTTACCCAAAACATCGGGCTACGGGCGTATGAATTATTTTGCAGCCTGCATGACCCTTGCCAAAGTCTATTTAAATCACAACGCCTGGTTTTACGGGAATACTGAAGAAGGCTTTACAAGCACTGAATGGTATCAGAAAGCACTGGATGAGGTCAACGAAGTGCTGGCCAATCCCGCTTATCAGCTGGCTCAGAATTATAAAGATCCCTTTATGGCTGATGCCAGCGGTTGTGAGGAAGTTATCTTTGCGATCCCGCTTGACGGCACCTATGCATCTGCTAATTATTTGAGCAACAAATGTCTGCATAGCGCCAGTGCAGAGACTTTTCTGTATAATTCGGCTCCCTGGGACGGAAGCTGTGCCCTACCGCAGTTTATCGACACTTATGATCCTGACGATAAACGCAAGACCGATACCTGGCTTATCGGCCCGCAGTACAAATATGAAAAGAATGGTGTTCCCATTACCATTTACCAGTACAATGATTACATGGAAGCCGGACAAACCGACGGGTTGGTAGCTACACCCATTACGGTGGATAATGAACCGTTAAATTATACGGTTTTCGTTCACAGTATTGATAATCCGGGAGCATTCAAGATGGAAGGCGCACGTTTCTGGAAGCAGGAAATCGTTTCAGGTCAGACCGGAACCTATGGAACCGATGTCTGTTTCTACCGCCTGGCCGATGCTATGTTCATCAAAGCGGAATGTCTGTTGCGCCTTGGTACTGATAAACAGACTGCAGCAGATCTTGTATCTGAAGTGAGGGCCCGCTCCTTCCCTGATAATCAGGCTAAGGCTGTCCGGACAATTGCTGACCTGGAAGGCGGCAGCGTATATGATTACGGATTACGCGAAACACAGCTCGATGCCAATGATAAGCCTGTTCAGAACTTTACCTATGAGGGCGGTTATGACATTGAACTGGGCGGCCTGCTGGACGATCTGGCATGGGAATTCGTCGGAGAACACCACCGTCGCCAGGACCTCATCCGCTTTCGTCTGAAAGACGGTTCACGCAATGTCTTCAACGGGAAATCACGGTTCTGCTACGACGCTTCATCTGTTAATCCTGCAGACGATGTGAAGAAAGATGTATACCCTATATACCAGAATTTTCTGGATGCCAACATCAAACTTGTGCAAAATCCGGGATACGATGAATAAACCTGAAATTATTAGTATAAAAACAAATTATTTACCATAAAATTAAACCATTATGAAAAAGATCATTCTTAACACATTCGCTATTTTGGCAATTATCGGGATGGTTTTCGTTTCTTGTGAGAAAGACGACGAAAGCACCGAGCATGTATACACAGAGGAAGAGCTAAGAGAAATAGCCCGTCAGGATTCTCTGAAAAATATCATCCCGGCTGATTACATATTCACCCAGGATGTGACTATACCGCTTACTGACGACTATACCGGTGTTACCGTATGCCTGGCTTCTGATACGGTTAAACTGCTTGAACTTTTTGAGTATAATAGTGTGGCTGAACTGGTAACAGCTTTGGGTACGCTTACAGACGGCGCTCAGTCAGGGCACGATATCACCTTTTATGCATACAATTACTCAACCAAGTATGAATATCCTGATCCTTCAACAACCAATTCCTTCGGCCACTGGTTCGATGCAAATGGTGATGTATGCAGCTGGGGAGACCAGGCTTACTTATACTGTGAAAAAGTTGATGAAACAACCCTTGACTTCCAAATCGCCTGCTATCCCAGTCGTCCTGCCGAAGGCAGTGTATATCACATTGTAGAGGCCATGAAATATGACACAACTGAAGTGGCTTTCCTTTTCAATATTACCATCGGTGAAGCACCTGAGAAACCTGAGGTTGTATATCCGGTAACCACAGTTGCGGGCACAGTAACCTATGATATTGAAGCAGAAAAGAACAACGACTAC